>JBDTAI010000023.1:0-6253 GCA_039924685.1 Ktedonobacterales bacterium | reverse complement strand
TTCAGCCGCTGGCCGGGCGCTATCACCACTATCACCACTATCACCACTATCACCACTATCACCACTATCACCACTATCACCACGCTGCTGGCCGCCACCATCCGTGCTGAGGTCATACAGCCGATAGGCGTGTGACCTCAGCCGTTGGAGCGCCGTTTGTGATGCGCGCAAAGCCCGGAAGGTGAAGTTGATGCGACTGCGATAGCGCGTCGTGGTGAAGAAGTAGCGCAGCGCCAGCGGCTCGAAGCCACGCGCCTCCACATCAGTCAGCGTGTAGGCGTTGCCAGTGGATTTCGCCATCTTGAGGCCGTCGGCCAGCAGGTGTTGCCCATGCGCCCAGTAGCGCACAAACTGTTCGCCGCTGGCGCCCTCGCTCTGCGCCCGCTCATCCTCATGATGGGGAAAGATGTTGTCAACGCCGCCGGTGTGCAGATCGAATTGCGGACCAAGGTATCTGGCGCTCATCGCGCTGCACTCGATGTGCCAGCCGGGAAAGCCGCGTCCCCAGGGACTATCCCACGCCATCAGTCGGCCCGGCTCGGCCACCTTCCATAGTGGGAAGTCTTCTGGCGCGCGCTTGTGGGGATCGTTCTCGTTGGCGATGTGTTCACCCTGGCCCAGATTTTCAAGCAGATTGCCGCTGAGGCGCCCATAGCCGGGGAACGCCTTGACCGAGAAGAATACGTTGCCGCCCGCCTCATAGGCGTAGCCGCGTTCCAGCAGCCGCTCCGTCATGGCGATCATCTCAGGGATGTGGTCGGTCGCGCGCGGAAAGACATGCGCAGGCAGGATATTCAGTCGGGTCTCGTCATTGTGGAATGCCTCTGTGTAGAAGGCGGCGATCTCGTAAGGCGACTTGCCTTCCTGGCGGGCCTGCGCGACCATCTTGTCCTCGCCGAGATCCAGCAGTTCCTGGCGCATATGGCCCACATCCGTGATGTTCTTGATGTGGGTGACGCGCAGCCCCTGCGCCACCAGTGCGCGGCGAATCCAGTCAGCCATCGTGAAGGTGCGCAGGTTGCCGATGTGGATGAAGCGGTAGACCGTCGGTCCGCAGCTATACATCCGTATATGCCCCGGCTCGATTGGAACGATCTCCACAACCTGGCGCGTGAGTGTGTTGAACAGGCGCAGCGATGGCGACGTGAAAGGCTGATCTGTCTGGCGCCGCTGTTCCTGCGCAGACTCTTTGCGAGACGACATCGTGAGCTATCCTCCCCACCTACCGAGTGTCTATCCATCCGACAGCGGGGCAGAGCACATGGCGGCGCCCCCGCATAGAAACTATAGCGAACTATAGCGCGGAGTGGGAAGTATTGGGAGAACGCTCATGAATTCTCTGCTGTAGGGGCGTCCGCCAGACGCCCGCGTACCTGTTGGGGATTAGCACAACCAGTCGCGGGTGTTTTGCTTCTTGCGGGTGCGCTTGGGCGGCTCGCTATTGAGATAGGATGAGGCTTTGTGGTCGCGCGTCCGCCTGCCGTCGGATGCATCGTCTTCATCGTTTTCGTCGTCGTTGTTGGCCCAGGCGGCCAGCGCATCGCGCATCCCATCGGTAAGCGCCTCATTGGAGGCATGCATCGCTGGTGGGCGTGGCGAAAGGTTTGCTTCCGCCTCGTCACTGGCGGATGGTTGCGCCGGCTGCTGGTTCGCCGTTTTGCGCCGCCTACTCTTGCCAGAGCTACTCGCGTTGTTGCTGGCGCTATCCGTTGACGCTGGCGGCTGTTGCGGCGCTTCAGCCATAGGCGTGGAGGCTTGCCCGTTGACCACATTGGCATAGGAGGCGTTCGCCGCGTTGATCACTGCCCAAGGACCGGAATCGGCGGGCCATGCGGCTGATCCCGCAGCAGGGGATGGCTGGCCGGGAGCCGCATATGGCTCAGAATATGGCGCGGATTGTGACCCTGCATACGGCGTGGAGTAGGTTCCGCTATAGGGAGATGCAGGAGACGCGGCAGACCCGGCGGGCATCGTCATACCGGAGGGGACGCCGTAGCCGCCGTTGTAGCTTGTGGAGTTGTAGCTTGCAGTATAGTTGGCGCCAGCGAGTGGGGCGCCTGTGCCGCTGAATGGCGCTGCTGATCCCATCCGCCCTGGCGCGCTCTGCTGGCCTGTCAATCCGCCCAGGGTAGAGGTCGAGCGGCCCATGCCGACAGCCACCGGCCCCCAGGAATCTGTGTGACCGAGCGACTGGTTGAACGCCTGAGCTGCGAGCCGCGCCTGTGCGATGATCTGAAGCGCGTGGCGACTCTTGCTCCCTGCGAAGACCTGGGCGACCAGCGCCGCCAGCGCAATGCCCAGGCCGACACTTACCAGTGTTCCCAACACATCTATGCTTACCCAACCGAGCGCGGCGAACGCCTGTATCTGTGGCGCGAGGGTGACGCCGGGAAGGTGTGAACGCGCCGCCAGCGCCGCCACGGAATGTGGTCCCTGCAACAGCAGGAAGAGCAGCGCCCCCGCCCCCGTCACACAACAGGCGATGGCTCCCGCGCGCAGCCCCGCCGCGAACTGCCGTCCGTACCAGTCGCGTGTAAGCCACTTGGCGACGCTGAGACCGGTCACGGCGCCGACCACGACGACACCCGCTAGCGTCATCAATCCCGCCGCTATCTGTAGCACATACACCAGCGCCAGACCCAGTACGCCGACGATGGCTCCCACTCGCATGAGCATACGCATGCCGTTCACGCTCCCAACTGGCGCAACACCTTATTTTCGTAGAGCGGACCGGCCTAGTGAATGAAGGGCAATGAAGCAGTTCAGGCCAGTGATTCGCGGCGAAGGCGTTGCGATTGCACGGTCCGGGGTAGGCGCGTGGCAGGCATGCTGGCTAGGAGAGATGCTTGGCGATCAGCATACGCTGCACCTCGCTGGTCCCCTCGCCGATCTCATGCACTTTCACATTGCGCCAGTACCGCGAGACTGGGTATTCATCCATAAATCCGTAGCCGCCATGTATCTGCACAGCCTGATCGGCGCAGCGTTTCGCTGTCTCCGACGAGAAGAGCTTCGCCATCGAAGCTTCTTTGGTATAGGGCTGGCCCTGCATATGCAGCCATGCCGCTTTATAGTACATCAGGCGCGATAGTTCAATCTCCATAGCCATATCGGCCAGTTTGAACTGGATCGCCTGGAAGGCGGAGATCGGTCGTCCGAACTGCTGGCGTTCGTTGGCATACTTGTACGATTCGTCGTAGCATGCCTGCGCCAGCCCCACATTCAGCGCGCTGATCGCCACGCGGCCCGCATCGAGGATCGCCATGAACTGCCGGAAACCGTCGCCCGGCTGGCCCAGGATGTTCGCTTCTGGCACAACGCAATCCTCGAAGGCCAGCGGTCGGGTATCCGATGCGCGCCAGCCCATCTTGTGATACGCCGCGCCGATGCTATAGCCGGGTGTGCCTTTGGGGACGATGAAGTTGGTGATCTCTTTATGGCCGTCGGCAAGTCTGCCAGTCACAGCGGTGATCGTGACGCCCGCCGTCATCTCGGTTCCCGCGTTGGTGATGAAGTTCTTCGCGCCGTTGATGCGCCAGCCGCCCTTGACGTGTTCGGCGTGCGTCTCGGTTCCGGCGGAATCCGATCCAGCGTTCGGCTCGGTGAGGCCGAACGACCAGAGGTGTTCGCCGTGCGCCAGCGGAACGAGATACTGCTGCTTCTGCTCCTCAGAGCCGAAGAGATAGAATGGCGTTGCGCCCAGGGAGGTGTGCGCCTCCATCGTGATGCCTACCGAGGCGTCGCCGCGCCCGATCTCTTCAATGGCGAGGCAGTAGGAGAGGAAATCGGCTCCTGCGCCGCCATACTCTTCGGGGAAGGGCAATCCCAGAAGCCCCAGACCAGCCATCTTGCGAACGATGTCATAGGGGAAGGCTGCCGTGCGGTCCATCTCTTCGGCGAGAGGCTTGATCTCAGCTTCCGCGAACTCACGGCACATATCGCGGATCATCTGTTGCTCGGCGTTGAGCGTAAAGTCCATCGTGTGGCGCTCCTCAGTAGCGGCGCGGCGTCGGTTGCGCGCGGTGTATGCCAACCTGTATCGTCAACGCAGGTCAACGAGCTGGTGACGTCTTGCCTGCAAATTATAGCACGCGCGATGGCAATAGTCGCTTGCTGCGGTGGGTGGGCCGTCTCTGGCACGGCTCTTGCGGCTGGAATGGTTGCCCGGCGATGCCTGTGAGCAGGTTCCCTCCCTGCAAGCAGGGTTCGCGCCGAGTGATTCCCGTCAGAGGGGCTTGGGGCAGGCGGCTACCGCTCGAAACCCTATACCAGCGGCTTCGGGTAGGCTGCTACTACCCAGCCTGCTTTCTCTGCACAAGGGACCCTTCGGGCTCCATCATCGTCCGTGCGTCGGCCATTGATGGCCGCGCGCTCCCCCAACGAGTACACGGGCGTCCGCCAGACACGCCCCTACAACAAATCGCAAAATCGCAAGGTTCTGCGTAGCAGTAGCGAGGCGTCTCAGCAAAAGGGGACTTTAGTCCCTCTGCCGTCCATGTTCCGGCGCCAAGAGTAGCTTCTCCACTCATTCCTCGATGGCGAGGCGCTGACGCACGAAGCGATACTGCTCTTCCTCATGGAGTATATCGCCGCCTTCATGCCCATTGAAGGGGTAGACCGAGATTGCCTTCTCACTCGTCCCCAGGTGGTTGTAGACCGCGAAGCCAGTGGATGGTGGGCAGATGGTATCCAGCAGGCCAAGTGAGAGCAGCGTGGGGCAGGTGACACGCGGCGCCAGATTCATGCCATCGAAGTAGCTCAATGTGCGGAAGTTGCGTTCGACGCTACCGGGATGCGCCTGCCAGTGGTTCACCAACTCCTGATAGGGACCATCGCTGAAAATTTCGACGGCGCGCACGAAGTGGCAGAGATATGGCACATCGGGCATCGCCAGCGCAATCGCCTGATCCGGCGAGAGCGCAGCCACTGCGAGTGTCAAGCCGCCACCCTGACTGCGCCCCGTCAGGAGCATCGGCCCGATCTCCGGCTCCGCACGCGCCACCTGCACGGCGCGCACGCAATCCATAAAGGCAAAGCGATAGTAGTAGGTCAGCGGGTCGTCAATGCCGCGTGTCATGCAGCCCAGCGCCGCACCCGTCGGATAGGCTTGATTGTCAGGCGTGTCGCCGTCCTGTCCCCGAGTATCCACCGCAAAGACGTGAAATCCCTGAAGCGCCCAGCGCAAATGCGCCGCTGGAACACGCTTGCTGCCGCTATAGCCGTGGAACACCACGATGGCTGCCTGCTTGCCGTCGGGTCCTACATGCAACGGCTCGCGGGGCGTGAGCTTCCAGCCGCAGATGCGCGTCTTGCCAGTGTCGCCGCGTTGATCGCTGGAAAAACCATCGAAGGTCACACGAGCAACGCTGACGCGCCCGACCGGATAGGCGACCGGCTCGCGCTGCACACGCAACGGCTGGGAGGCGCTCTGCGCAAGTGTCTGCTCCCAGAAGGCGTCGAAATCCGGCGGGCTGGTGAGCGCAGGCCGATACTTCATCAGGTCGGCAAGTGGCATATCTACGATCAAGCTCATAGCCTTCCGGGTTGATAGGCGCCGTTACACGCTGGCCTGTTGCGCCGCCTCGACCGCTGTAACAAGTTGCTGGCGCGTGAAGGGCTTGTTGAGCTGGCCAGTGGTGACGGGAATATCGGGCGAGGTGAGCCGCACCGTGGAGGACATGAGGATCACCTTATGGCCCGCCGTGCGCAATTGCTCGTCTTTGGCGATCTCTTCGCACAGCCCGAGGCCATCGAGCAGCGGCATCACGATGTCGAGCAGCACGACATGCGGCTCAATCGCGGCGCGCAGCCGTTGCAGCGCCTCGCGTCCGTCGGAGGCCGTCGTCACACGATAGCCGCGTGGCGAGAGCACCGACACAATCATCTCACGAATAGGCGCGCTGTCATCCACAGCGAGAATTGGCTCGTGCGCTGGCATGCTTCACAATCCTCTGTGGGGTATGCGCACGCGGATGGCGTTGCTCCCCACGCTCCACACTGACGACACTGACGGGTATGATGAGATACGATGGCGTGACCCGTCGTTCTATTGTCCGCATTGTACGGCTGAGTGTCAAAACTGAGCGATTGGAATGGGACCATCTGGGTATCGTCTGCTCATCCGCACTGCGTATTCGCCCTGCTTGCGCCCCGAAGATGAGCTTGAAACCGGCGCCAGGCATGATATAGTGAAAGCATTCTGTCGCGCGATCCGATCCCTCACTGACCCAGAATCATCAATTCTCCTCATCAA
>JBDTAI010000022.1:0-4950 GCA_039924685.1 Ktedonobacterales bacterium | reverse complement strand
GCTGGGGCTTGCGGAGATTGCGCTACGATGTGGACGGCTGGATCAGGCGCTGGCCAGCGCGATGCAGGCGGGCGCCACCTATAGCGACACTGCTACATCGCTCGGCGGCGCAGAGGTTAACCGGCTGCTGGGCGAGGTGAATCTGCGGCGTGGCATGCTCGCGCAGGCCATCGCGCTCTTCGACCGCTCACTCCGCGCCTCACGCACACTACGGGCGCAGGTTCCCTATGTTCGCGCCATGCTTGGCGCCGCCGAGGCCAACCGCCGCGCCGGTCGGCCTCGCAAGGCCGAAGACCTCTTTACCGAGGCGCGCGCACTGACGCAGGAGATCGAACAGCCGACGCTCGAAGCCCAGGCGATGCTTGGTCAGGGGCAGATCGCGCGTGTGCGTGGACTGGCAGGCGTGGCAGGTCCATTGCTCGATGAGGCAAGCCGCCGCTTCGAGCGGCTTGAGCGCCCGGCGGCGCTGGCGATAACCCTTGTCGAACGGGCGCGTGTGGCGCTCTCGCAGGGGCGACTCGATGAGGCTGGCCGACTGATTGTACAGGCGCGTCGGCAGGCAGAGGCGGCGGAGCGAACGCTGGGCGAGACGAGCGGCGCGGCACAGGCAGCGTGTGCAGGCGCAGCAGTGGCGGTGGCGCTGGGGCGGCTCGATCTGGCGCGGGCGCAGGCCGGTGAGGCGTTGCGACTGGCTGAGGACGCAGGCGACGAGCAGGCGCGCGTCGAGGCGACGCTGGCAATGGCCGAGGTCGAACTGCAAGCTGACAACCTCCCCGCCGCCGTCACGGCCTACAATCACGCGCAATCGCTCGCCAGAACCTGCGAATCTCCGGTCGCTGAGGGGCTGGCGACGGTTGGCATGGGCCGTGTACTGATGCGGCGTGGCCTCTGGGAAGAAGCCGCCACGACCCAACAGGAGGCGCTACCGCGCTTCCGCACGGCTGAAGATGTGAATGCGCAGGCATTGGCGCTGTTGGGCGTCGGTGAATCTCGTCGCAATCTCGCCGATATACCCGCCGCGCGCCAATGCTTCGCCGATGCCCAGCGATTCTTCCACGATGCAGGCGATCCGCTGGGCGAGGCGGAGGCGCTACGGGGTGAGGCGCGCGCGCTGATGGATACGCCGGAGATCGAGGCAGCGGTTGGCCGCTATGCCCAGGCGCTGCAACTGGTGGAGCGAGTGGGCGACGCAGTGCAGGATGAACGCGACAGGGCTAGCTTTTTCAGTGATCGCGCGCTGCTCTACACCGAGGCGATCTATGCCTCGGCCTTCGAGCGCAACGCCAACCAAGCCCTTGATCTGGCCCGCAGCTACAGCGGACGCGCCGATACATCAGGGCACGCAGCCGCCAGCCAGCGGCTGCGTGAATACGACGACGCGCTGCCCACCAGCGGCAATGACCTCACGAAACAAGAGATCGAGCGCAACAAAGCCATCGCTGGCATTCTCACCGATGCCCGCAAGGCCATCGGCAAGTGAATCTTACCCTCTGGACAACGCCGCAACGTATGGCATGCTTAGGAAAGGGCAGAATGGCTGCTCCATATGTTGGTGGCGGCGAACTGCGGTGTGTGGGGGATGTCAAGATGACGGAACCGGCGACAGCCGCAAGTGACCCATCGGCAGGTGGCTTGACACAAGCGCGCACCGATACTGCGACGGGTGGAGCGACATCCAGCTATGGGTCATCCAATGTCCCGCCAGGCCCCGCGCCTTATCCTGCCTATCCCTACCCACCCAACGCGCCGTATAGCTATCCGCCCTATCCGTACCCAAATTACGCCAATTCATCTCAGCCCACGACCAGCGGCTGGGCGAGCGTGAGCATGGCCTGCGGCATCGCAGGTTTGCTCGGCGCAGATCTGATCGGCTCCATACTGGCGATCATCTTCGGCCACATCAGCATAAACGAGATCAAGCGATCCGGCGATGTGACACAGGGGCGCGGCTTCGCCACCGCAAGGTTTGTGACAGGCTACATCGGCTGGATCATGTTGAGCGCCTCCTATCCGCCCCAGGGATTGTTTGGCTGAAACGCCGCAATCACCATCACGAAAGGCGCATCTACGCCCCAGCTTTGATGCGCTGCGCCACACGATAGGCCAGCGCCATCGTCGAGAGCATCGGGTTGACGCCGGAGGCCGTCGGGAAGCCGCTGGCATCGGCGATGAAGAGGCCGCGCACGCCATGGACCTGCCCATACGGATCAGCCACGCTGGTTGCAGCATCGGACCCCAACCGGCACGACCCCATCTGGTGCGCCGAGAAGATCGGCAGGGTATTGGGGCGCACACCACGCCGATCAATCTCGCCGATGAAGCCGCTCAGTCGCGCCTCACTCATCGCGCCCGGCCTGCCATCCTCGCTCTCCAGAATCAGCGGCTGACTGTGTAGCATCGCCACACGGGTTGCGCCGCCCGCCACCGCGATGCGCGCCAACTCGCCCATGCCTCGCTGCAAGAAGCGTCTGTCGGTCTCGTTGGGGAAGTAGTGTAGAATGGGATCACCCTGGCGGTCAAGCGTGATATGCCCCTCGCCGGTGTCACGCGTGAGCGCCAGGAACGTCGCCACATGCGCCGCACGCAGCATCTCCTGCTTATGCGCCAGACCACTCTCCCACGGTGTCACCATCCCCAACATGCCGGGATGGGCGGGCGCTACCTCGAAGCGCAGCCCATAGCCACCTTGCAGCCGCGCAAACTGGTCGGAAAGCACCGTCTGAAGCGATCCCTTCCACGCCTCGACTGGCTCTGCATAGTAGCCCGCCACCGCCGCCACTGGATGCAGCCGCAGATGGCGCCCAATGTTGGCGTTGGTCAGCCCCGAACGCAGCAGCAACGCAGGCGACTCGACCGAGCCAGCCGCCACGATGACAACCGGCGCCCGCACAGTGATCTTACGTGGCGCGCCCGTCGCATCGTCTGGGGCGTGGCCCTCCACACCAACTGCGCGCCCGGCCTCAGTCAGCACGCGCTCCACCTGGCAGCGCACGACGATGCGCGCGCCTTGCTCATGCGCCTCCTGAATGGTGGTGATCAGACTGGATTGCTTGCGGCTATAGGGGCAGCCGTAGCCACAGGCGCCGCAGCGTTGCTGGCACTCCGAGGCGTTGCGCGGAATGCGCCGCATGCTGTAGCCCAGCGCCGCGCAGCCACGCCCCAGCGCCGCGTTGTTGGGGTTGGGATCGCTATCCTCAGTGTTGACGCCAAGCCGCCGTTCGGCGTAGTCGAAGCCCTCCTGATACTCAGCGCTGGTCGCGTTGCTCAGGCCATAGTCGCGCTCCCATTCTTCCAGCACATCTGGCGGGGTGCGCAGCGAGGTACTCCAATTCACCACGGTGCCGCCACCCAGGCAGGAGCCAGCCAGCACGATCATGCCCAGATCAGAGGTCGAGAGCATGCCGCGCCGCAGGTAGAGTTGCGGAGTCATCTCCGCCTCACTGCCGGTGAAGTCCGCCTCGCTATAGTAGCCGCCCTTTTCGAGGATAATCACATCTTTTCCAGCCGCCGTCAGTTGCGCGGCCACCACACCCGCCCCCGCGCCCGACCCGACGATCACAGCGTCAGCGTTCAGTATCAGGTCGCCATCCAAGGCCAGAGGACGGATGCGCTTCGGCGCCAGTTCAGCGACGGGGGGTGGCGTGGCAGGCGTATAGCCCAGCGCGGGCCAGTTGGGGTTGGCGCCATCCACAACCGGCGCGGAGTAATAGATGAACGTCGCCAGCCGCTTGATCGCCTGGAAGCCCTGACGCAGTGTGCCAAGTGAACTGACACTCATCTTGCGCAGCAGCTTCTCGCGGGTCGCCAGCGGCAGGTGGACGAAGCTCTGCGGACGGCCCACCAGCGTCAATCCGGCCAGCGGCGATTGCAATAGTCCCAGCAGTTGCTTGAACTGAGCGCGGCTCTCCGGCGACTCATCGGCCAGCGTCTCGGCCATCACCTGCGCCACGCCCAGATCACGCGCCGACCGAGCATAGAAATCGCTGACAGCGGACTGATCAGCCGGTGAAGTTACAGGCGGCGTCACCGAGGGTATCAGCGCCTCGCAAATGGATTCGAGCGTCTGCATGTCGGCAGGCGTGAGCCAGGATGTAGCCGCCGTGGGAGTCGTTACTTGCGCCGCCGTCTGTGCAGGCCGATGCTGTGTCGTCGCCATTGCGCTGCGCTCCTTTCCGAAGAACTTGCGGGAGTACATAGTGAACTACGGAGTAGGGAACACCGGAAACCGATTGCAGGCATTGTACCCGCTGGCGCAGCAGAATGATAGTGGGCAATGACAGGAAGCAGTGATAGTGGGCGCAGTTCCTGTGCCATCACCCTATGACGGTGAACTTAGCGAAGACAGGCTACGACGACGGTATGCCAGGGCCAGCGAGCGTGAAGAAGTAGTAGTCACGCGGCTTCGGCGCATAATCGCCAACGCCAGCGGTTCCCGCTTGTGGTGTGACGCTGGTAATCTCTGGATTGTCGTTGGTCCAGGTGGGCATGGTCGCAGCGACGGAGAAGGGCAGAGTGAGGGCGCCATCTGCTCCCGTCGTAATCCGCTGGACGGGGTAGCTCAGGCGAGGCGACGGGCGACAAGTCGTTGCAGGCGGCGGTGTCGTCGTAGCGGTTGACGTAGCGCCGGATGCTGAGGCCCAGGCAGTGAGGAGCAGCAGACGTAACATGCACAGGCACATCCCCAAAACACGCGCTTCATGGTGCAAACCTTCATGTTCATGAATGACCGAAGACGAACAGCCACTCGAACACTACACGCTCACTGATCTGCAACCATAGCCACGTATGTGTGATCTATGCACCTGGCTACCGCTGGCGGGCGACTAGTGCAGTCCCAACAGAGTGCTACCCGAATGGGGTATACTCTCAGGTATGAGACCACCAATTTTTGTCCGTGCGCTCACCGATGAAGAGCGCCTACAGCTCACTGCTGGGTTACGCTCGTCGGAA
>JBDTAI010000021.1:0-4758 GCA_039924685.1 Ktedonobacterales bacterium | reverse complement strand
TGCCACAGATGTAGATGGCGTGGTGCGGTCCACAGCATCCCAGGAGTTACATACATTTACGGCAGGTCCAGCGGAGTATATCGAGCCGGACGGCTACCTGAACCTCATGACCATTGATGGCAAGAGGCCAACGCTGGTAGATACACAACTCGGCGCTGGCGGCGAGATGTCGCTCTTCGCCTTCAACTATGCGCAGGCCGCGCCCCATATGCGTATTCTGGCGGGGCGGTTGCCACATGACACTGCGCCGGGCGCTCTGCCGGAGGTGATGGTGACGCCGAAACTGGGTCTTGCTCCCGGCCACACCCTCCAGTTGCAGGAATCTACCTATCTGAAGGGGACCATCACAGCAGAGGTCGTCGGCGTCTGGTTTCCCAAAGACCCGAACGACCCCTTCTGGAATGGGCGCTCCTACGATACGTACTTTTCTCCCAATCCCGGTGGCCCGCCGCCGATCTATCCTGTGCTGCTCACCCGCGCCGCCCTGCTCGACAACCTGAGCTTTCCCGTCACCTCCCAGCGGTTCTTTGATGTACAACCACTGGGCATGATTCTGCACTACATCTACTTTACCCAGCCAACACAGATCACCATCAGCACTATGGGTGATGTCGCCTCCCATATTCAGTCGTTGCGTTCAGACCTCAACGGCAATCTCATCGGCTCCTTCAGCGTAGGCGAGGTGAATGTCAACACCCAGCTCGATACGCTGGTGGGCGGACTCTCGCAGCAATTCAGCCTGTTTGCGCTGCCGCTGTATGTGATCGTGGCGCAGATCGTCGGGCTCGCGCTGCTCTTCATTATCGTGATGACGGGGCTGCTGGTCGAGGGGCAGGCGACCGAACTAGCGACGCTACGCAGCCGTGGCGCCAGTGGCTTTCAGCTACTTGGCACTTATCTGCTGCAAGGGCTGGCGCTGGGCGCAATTGCGCTGGTACTTGGCCCGTTGCTGGCCGCCGCAGCGAGTGTGACGCTGGCGCGCTTCTTCGTGCCAGATGCGCAAAGCGGCGGCGTGGTGAGCGCAGGCTATCTGGCGCAGGTGGCGACGCCCGCTGTAGTGGCGCTACCTGCGTTGGCAGGGGTGGTCCTCGGTGTGGGCGCATTGCTCGTCGCCGCCTATAGCGCCGCCCGCCGCGACAGTCTCTCCATTCGCCAGGAACGCGGCAGAACACTGCATGCGCCGCTCTGGCGTCGTCTCTATCTCGATGTGGCGCTGGCCGTCATCTGCGCCGCTGGATATGTGCAACTGACGTACTTTGGGGGGACTGATGTCCGCACGCAACTGAGCCAGACTGGGCAGGGCGGCAGCGCGGCGCCTGATCCGCTGTTGTTGCTGACGCCTGGTTTGTTACTGTTGGCAGGGGCATTGCTCCTGTTGCGGCTCTTTCCGCTGGTGGCGCGGATGGGCATGTGGCTGGCGCTCCGTCGGCGTGGCGCAACCGATGTGCTGGCGTTTGCGCAGCTGACGCGCGCGGGCGCGGCGGCCAGCCGACTGGCGCTGGCGCTGACAGTCGCCGTGGGATTGGGCTTCTTCGCGCTCACCTATCAGTCATCGCTCGCGCAGAGCGCGCAGGACCGCGCCGCCTATCTCGCTGGGTCTGACCAGCGTGTGGTGATTAATCAGGAAGCAGAGGGCGCGACCATCACCACAGGATTCACCACCAGGCTGGCGCAGGCGCCGGGCGTGCAGGCCGTCTCGCCGGTCTTTCGCAGCGCAGGCGATGTCTTGCTGGCCGGTGGCGCGACGCCATCCGTCACAATCATGGCGATTGAGCCACAATCCTTCGCTAGCGTGGCCGACTGGCGCAGCAACGATGCCTCACAATCACTGCATGCACTGATGCAGGGGATGATCGCCCATGAATACAAAGGCAGTTCGGGACAGGCCAGTTCACCTTATGCGAATACCGCAGGCACGGCGACCGCCGGAACCGAGCGTGCGCCGATCTACACGCTGATGAGCGCGGGGCTGGCCAGTTCGCTGAACCTGCATCCCGGCGACCGCTTTCATGCGACACCACGCGAGGGCGCCTCGACCTATACCTTCGTGCTTGGCGCCATTGTCAACAACTTCCCCACGCTTTATACCGGCAATCAGGTGGGCTATGTTGTCGTAGACGCCCACGACTACATCCCCGCGCTTGAAAATCCGGCGCTCGATGGCGTCTTCGTCAACGGGCCTGATGAGTTCTGGCTGCGCACCACGCCCGACGCCCGGGCCGCTCAGGCGCGGGCGCATCTTTTGCAAGACCCTAACCTGCTGGTGCAGAACGTGCTGGATCGACGCCAGCTCGCAGCGCAATTTCAGGTCGATCCCATTGCAGCCGGGATGACAGGCTTGCTGTTGATGGGCGCACTGCTGGCGGTGAGCTTCGCCATCGTGAGTTGCGCGGCGCAGGCCATCGTCTGGGTGAGGCAAAGGCGCACCCAGATCACCATTCTGCGCACTCTGGGCCTCTCCGGCGGCGAACTCGCGCGGGTGACGCTGGCAGAGCTAGGGAGCATTGTGCTGTTTAGTCTTGTGGGAGGCGGCGCGCTCGGTCTGCTGCTGGCCAGCGCCACGCTGCCCTTCTTGCAGTTCAGCGCCACGTTGCTCGACACGACAACGCTTGGTGGTCCAGCCTCCACGCTGGCGCTCAACCCAACCGGCATACTGGCCTTCTACGCGGCGCTGCTCGTCGCCTTTGGGCTGACACTGCTGCTTGTCGCGGGGATCACCCGCCGCATCAGCCTGAGTTCCACTCTGCGGCTTGGCGAAGATTAGGCGAAGATTTGGAAGAGCGTTCTGTTGATACACCGATGAACTCTCGTCCTGTCCCTTCGCCTGATGATCTCCAGCGCCTAAAATTCACCCGCTTCGTCGGCCATGCGGACCAGGCGCGGGGTGAACTTGCCGATCACTTCTACCAGGTCATCCTGCGCGGCGATCACGCCTTCGATGTCTTTGTAGGCTTGCGGCGCCTCATCCATCCCACCACCAAGCAGCGTAATCCCGCGCTGGCGCAGATACTCGTCACGCGCACTCTTGCTGATGCTGTTGATGGCGGCGCGGCGGCTCATGGCGCGGCCCGCCCCGTGCGCAGCGGAGTTGAGCGCGCTGGGATGGCCCTTGCCCCGCACGACATAGCCCGCGTCGCCCATCGAGCCGGGGATGACACCCAGCACGCCTGCTCCGGCGGGTGTTGCGCCTTTACGGTGAACGATTGCAGGTGTCCCATCGGGCAGCGTCTCGCGCCACGAAAAATTGTGATGGTTTTCGACCACGGCGACCGCCTCCAATCCGACGGCCTGCGCCACGCGATGGTGGATGACGTTGTGGTTGGCGGAGGCGAAGCGTCCAGCCAGTTCCATCGCCAGCCAATACTCCTGACCCGGCTCGCTCTCGAGCGGCAGCCATGCCAGATGGCGCACGGTGGGGTCAAGCCGGGGGTGCAATTGCTGGGCGATAGCGGTGAAGGTGTTGGCGATCTTGAAGCCCACACCCCGTGAGCCGCTGTGCGAGAGCAGCGCCAGATAGTCACCCGCCGTCAGCCCCAGTTCGGCGTCATCGGCATAGAGCTTGAAGACGCCCCACTCAACGAAGTGGTTGCCGCTGCCCGACGTGCCAAGCTGGGTCGCCGCCTTGCCCTGAAGCGACTTCAGCAGGCGTGTCTCGCGCCAGGCGGGATCATCCACCACGGGATGCTGTGGCAGATCGCGGCGCTCCCACACCTCGCGCTGGCCGAAGCGTGTGCGCTCCATCAGCGACCGTTTGAACTGGTCGGCGCGCTGGCGAAGCGTCTCTGGCGCCAGGGGATAGACCGAGAGACGCATACGGCAGGCGATGTCCACACCGACGGCATACGGGATCACGGCCTCGTGCGCCGCCAGCACGCCACCGATGGGCAATCCGTAGCCGACATGCGCGTCGGGCATCAGCGCGCCCGCCACGGCCACTGGCAGCCGCAGCGCCCGCTCCATCTGCGCCTTTGCCTCGGCGTCAATCTGCTCGGCGCCCCAGACACCATAGGCGATGGGCCTGTCGCGCAGTTCGTCGTCAAGCGGTTCCGGCTGGGAGCGCCGCAGCCACTCCTGCGCCAGCGCGCCAAACAGGGGATCGTCACGGTACGCTGTAGGGGCGACACGCACGCCATCCAGCCGGGCCAGGATGTTGTCACGCGCCTCTCCACGGTCTTCGAGTTGTCGAGCCACCGCCTTCGCCAGACCGATCACGCGGCCTTCGGGCCAGCCTTGTGCCTTGAGTATCTTTCCACTGATCATGGGAATGTGTATCCTCTTCAGGTATCTTCTACGGTTGTATGGTGAGAGGTAAAAGAAAAGCGCGGTAGTTGCTTTTCAACTCCGCGCCTGGTGTGTCGTGTGTGCGTTCGTCTGATGAGCCGCTAACGTTCTCGTTGCGGCAATCTTCGTCTACGCACGCCCTCCCGACGGCAGGCGCGAACCAGTGGCGTATTTTCCACACGCTGCATGCTGCCCATACTGGACATGCCTGGTCGCGGAGTACGCTGCTCGTGTGCAAGTGGTTGCAACATCGCATGTGCTGTCATGTGGACACCTCGATTCAAATAAGCTCAAATAGGCCAGGCGCACTGTATCACATCGGCGACATCGGTTGCAAGGGACGGCGTATTGGGTGTCTGTTCATGGGGTGGTGAAAGCAGGTATACTGGTGGATGGGTAGGGGGCGAGGGCGAAGGCGGTGAGGAACGATGCGGCTCCAGATCATCTTGTCGGGGGTGGAGGCGACGGTCGAACAGG
>JBDTAI010000020.1:0-2865 GCA_039924685.1 Ktedonobacterales bacterium | reverse complement strand
GGGTGACACGCCGCTTCCTCGAATTGCAGGGGCCGGACCTCAATGAAGGACTGGTCTTTCGCGCCTACACACCCTTCACTCCCCTCGCGACGCACTCCAGAAGTGGCATGCCACTGACCCGCGAGTATCGCGTATTCTGGCTCGATGGCGTCCCGCTTGCCACCGTTCCCTACTGGGAGGAGGGCGCGTATGACGCAGGTGAGCAGCCGCCTGTCGCGCAGTTCGCTCAGGTGGCTGCGCAGGCGCAGAGCCGTTTTTTCACGATGGACCTGGCCCAGCGTGTGGATGATGGCGCGTGGCTGATCGTGGAGCTTGGCGATGGGCAGGTGGCCGGTCTGCCGGAACGTCTGGATGTGGCGGCGTTCTACCGTCAGTTGGCTGAAAAGTGGCCGATTGCGTAGTGCGTGTGGCGCGCGGCGAAAATCACTCGTTTGTAGGTACGGGACTTGCGCGTGAATGGTATTGGGGACTAGAATACGCTTGGCATGCTGCGCGTGGCGCCAAGAGAGCTTCACCACACCAACACGCCATCACGCATACATCACCACCACTTCATGCAGATCACACCCCAGCCGTCACCACCCATGCGCCTGCCAGGAATGCAGCAGGCGCCTGAACGCAGGACGGGATATGGGCAAAGGGAGTTCAGGCTTGTTCAGCGAGCGCACTTTGTATGGAGACCAGCCGACGCGCCGCCTCTTCCGGTTCGGTCAGCTTGTCGCCGGGCGCGACATTTTCAACGCAGCGACGCGGCGGCGCCTGGGTGGGGATGGCCCCTCCGGCAAGCTGATCGGCGCGCGGTTGCGTCCGAGCGTTGGTGAGGTCTGGCTGCGCCTGCGCCCAACCGATCTGCGCAACCGCTGGAAACGCCTGATCCGCATCGTTCCCTTGAATGGCGCACAATCGGCAGCGCCCACGCCGGATAGTGTCGAACTGCGCGGCGGCATGAGCATCCGCTGCCACGAGGGCTACATCGGGCGGCTGGAAGGTCTGGTGCTAGATGTGCAGACCGGGCTGGCGCAGGAACTGATTGTTCGCATTCGCGGCGATGTGCTGGCGGATGTCGAAAACTCGACCTCGCCGCTCTATCACCTGTTCAACTTGCGTGGCCAGCGAGTCGCGCTCTCGCCTGCCTGGGCGGTATCCTCCGCACGCGCGCAAAGCTCGTTGCCACTCAAAGGTGACTCCTACACGTTGCTGCTCGACGCCAGCGCCGAACAGATCGCCTCCGCGACGGTGGTGCGCGGTGATAACGAACTGGCCGCCGCCGTGTGGAGCATCCTCGGCGAGAATCCCGCCATTGCGCCTTCCCTCGGTGGATTACGGGTGGTCGTGCGTGACGGCGATGTGACGCTACTGGGGACACTGCCCTCCATTCGCCATCGCGCCTCAGCCGAGCAGGATGTCTGGCATGTCCCCGGTGTGTTGGCCGTCCACAATGAAACGACCATTGGCGCGTGACCTCGTCTTTCGCGCGCCCGGCCTGAAAGGCCGGAGTACGGTCGGGGATAGCAGACTGGAGTCCGCGCATGTAGCGGTTGCGTTGATGCCAGGCACTATCAGGCGCTGTCAGGCGCTGTCAGGCGAGGCCGTAGACGGGGATGGCGGCGCCATTGATCAGCGCGGCGTCGTCTGAGGCAAGGAAGGCGATCACACGGGCTATCGCCTGGGGGGTTGGCCAGCGGCTATAATCAGCGTTGGGCATGGCGGCACGGTTGGCGGGCGTGTCAAAGATGGCGGGAACGACGGCGTTGACGGTCACATGAGCGTCGCGCAGTTCCTCGGCCTGCGCCTGAGTCAGCGTCACCACGGCGCCTTTCGCCACAGCATAGGCCGCCGCATTACGCCGCCCCTGAAACGCGCTACGCGAGGCGATATTGACCAGTCGCCCCCACTGCTGCGCCTGCATTGGTCGCGCCGCATACTTGGAGACCAGGAACGTCGAGCGCGTATTGAGCGCCAGCATGTGGTCCCACACGCCCGTGTCGAGTTCGGTGACGGGCTGGCCCATCGCAAAGCCGCCGACGATGTTCACTGCGATGTCGAGCCGCCCAAACTGCGCGACAATCCCCGCGACCAGCCGCTCCACTGCTGTCTCATCCAGCGTATCCGCCAGCCGCCATGCGAATCGCTCACGCGCCGCCTGACTCAGTGTTCCCATACCAGCTTGCCGCTCGATCACCGCGAGCGCGTCGGGGCGGTCGCTATGACTCACGCCCACCACCCTTGCGCCCGCATGCAACAGCGTGACCACCACTGCCGGTCCCAAACCACCCGATGCGCCCGTCACCAGCGCCACCCGCCCGCTCAGATGATAGGTGTTGTGGTGTGTCGGCACGCTGTCCGGCACGCTGTCCGGCACGCTGTCTGGCAGGGCGTCTGCCTCGCTCATGTGATGTTTCCTCGCATGTCTGCTATTCAGCGTTTCCCTCTACTTCGGCGAAGAGTTCGTGGATGTTGCCCTCGGGATCGGCGAAAAATGCCGTGCGCTGCCCCCATGGCATATTTGTCGGCCCTTGCACTGGAGTTCCGCCCACCGCAACGACATGCGTATAGGCGGCGTCAACCTCGGCTGGCGAGGCGAAGGGGAACGCCAACTCGAAGGACTGCCCCCGCTTTGTCTGGCTATAGGAGGCATGATGCGTCGCGTCGGCGAGGACGTGACGCTCGCAGAGTGAGAAGCGCACGCCAGGCGTGGCGAACTCGACGTACTCACCCACATCTGTCTTCATGACGAATCCGAGCGCATTCTGATAGAACTGTTTCATCATCTGGATGTCCTCAACGATGATGGTGACCAAATCAATCCGGGCCGTCATAGCTGCTCCTCTCACACCGCACTATGCGCTACCAACTTCTCACTAG
>JBDTAI010000019.1:0-4424 GCA_039924685.1 Ktedonobacterales bacterium | reverse complement strand
TCAGCGACGGCGGCCACTACATTCTCGATTGCGCCTTTCCCGCCGAGGTGATGCGTGACCCCGCCGCAATCGCCGACAAGCTCAAGCGCGTGACCGGCGTGGTGGACCACGGTCTCTTCATCGCCCTTACCGACCGCGTCTACGTTGGCGGCGCCGATGGCGTGCGCGTCTACAACCGCCAGGAGTAGCGGGAAATAGCAACGTTGCAAGGTTGGCGCACATGGTTGAAGGGGCGTCTGGCGGACGATCGCGCCAGATCGTCGGGTAACGTCTGCTGCGGATTTACCCGCCCACCGGGCTACACGATCGTGCTGCCGCTCGCGTGCCACCTTACCCACCCTATCCCCACCCCTACAACTGTATCGCCGTCGGTTCTCTGTTGATGCGCGTCGGATTGAAGGCAGCGAGCAGATCGGCAAGGGTAGCGGGCTGACTGGCGGGCCACAACCCACAACTTGCCGCGAGTGCGCCCAGCGCCTGCTCCGGAGATATGCCGCGTTCCTGCAACGATGCCGCACCTGCGGAGGCGGTACGCTTCGCCATGCGCTGCCCAGTCGCATCCGTCGCCAGGGGGACGTGTATATAGTCGGTCGGCGGGGGATAGCCCAGCGCGGCGTAGAGCGCCAGTTGCGGCGCCACAGACGCCAGCAGATCGGCTCCGCGCGCGACCTGGGTGACGCCCATCAGCGCATCATCCACCACCACGGCGAGATGATAGGCGATCAGGCCGTCGCTGCGCCGCACGATGAAATCGCCCACCGACTCCGCCACGTTCACCGTAAACTGCCCTGCAAAGCGATCAGTGAAGGTGATCGGCTGCTGAGGCGCGCGAAACCGCAGCGATGGACGGCGACCAGCAGCCTCTCGCGCCCGTCGTCCCTGTTCGCTCAACCCGCGGCACGTCCCTGGATAAAGTGGGGTGGGCGAATCACTCGCATGCGGCGCACTGGCGATATGCTGGGCATCGTGCAGTTCGGCGCGGGTGCAGTAGCAGGGGTAGAGCAGGCCACGCGCCTGCAAACGCGCCAGCTCCGCCTCATAGATCGCCTGTCGTGCGCTCTGAGTGTAAGGTCCATATTGCCCACCGACATCCGGCCCCTCAGCCCAGTCGAGTCCCAGCCAGCGCAGATCGGCGAGGATGTGCGCCGCCGCGCCTGGACGCATGCGTGGCAGATCGAGGTCTTCCATACGCAGGATGAATGCTCCATCCTCGGCATGCGCAAAGAGCCACGCCAGCAGTGCGGTGCGCAGATTGCCCAGGTGCAGTGCGCCGCTGGGTGAGGGAGCATAGCGC
Source organism: Ktedonobacterales bacterium (assembly GCA_039924685.1). GTDB lineage: Bacteria > Chloroflexota > Ktedonobacteria > Ktedonobacterales > JADMIN01 > JBDTAI01. The sequence continues at coordinate 3,130 of JBDTAI010000019.1, read as the reverse complement.
CCACGCACGTTCACGGCTTGTCTCCGACGAGTGGTTGTATGGAGATCGCATCATCGCCAGTGTCAGGGAAGGGTGGGCGACAAAGCGCCGACCAGGGGCAACCGCTATCCAGTTCGCCAGCAGTGGCAAGCACGATGCGGCGCGGTTCGACGCCACCCAGCAACGCGCTCACCAGACACAGTGGCAGCCCGATCACCCCCAGATGGCAGCCCGCCAGCGACGCCACTGGCTGGAACGCAGGATGCTGAATCGAGTACGCCCCTGCCTTATCCAGCGGATCGCCGGTCGCCACATACGCTGCGATCTCGTCGTCACTATAGGGGCGCATCGTCACCCGCGTCGCGCTGGTCGCCGAACATAGAACCGTCGGCTCTGCTTGGTCTCCAGGGCTTTCAAACCCCGTCCTGTCTGTGCTGCGGCCTTTCAATGCCGAGTGCCCCTCATCCCCATTCCATCGGGTACGCGGGCATCCGCCAGAAGCCCCTACAGTATCGTCGCCGTGCATTGGCCTTTCAATGTTGCGATCCCCCGCCTCGATCAGCGCAACACCTGTTGCCACACTATGTGTTCGCCCGCGCAACTGCTGTAGCATCCACGCCGCCTCGTCGAGGTCGCGTGGTTTGGCAAGTGATACGCCATCCAGTAGTACGGTTGTATCTGAGGCCAACACATACCGACTGCCGTTGCGCCGCTCGCCAGCCGGAAGCTGTCTCCACCCCGCCAGCGCCTTTTGTTGCGCCAGATACTCGCCCAGCAGATCTATCGGTCCCGTATACACCGCCGCCAGCGCATCTTCATCAAGTGGCGCGATCAGGCGCTCGAATGGGATGCCTGCCTGCGTCAGAAGTTGGCTGCGTCGTGGCGAGGCCGAGGCGAGGATCAGCGGTCGTTGTGTCACACTGCTCCCTCCGCTCCATTCGCCACCAGCGTGACGATGTTCTCGATGTGCGCCGTCTGGGGGAACATATCGAGCGGTTGCACTGAGACGAGGCGATAGGCGCCGGTCACCAGGCAGAGGTACGCGAGGTCGCGCGCCAGCGTATCGGGATCGCACGAGACGTAGACTACTGTTGGCACACGTCTGGCGATCAGCGCATCCAGCACGGGACGCTGGCAACCTGCGCGCGGCGGATCGATCACCAGCCCGTCCAGCCGCTCGGTGATCTGTGGCAAGCGTTCCTCAACCTTCGCCTGGATGACCTCCATATTTGGCGCGTCACGCAGATTCCAGCGCGCATCGCGGATGGCGCTGGCAGACTCCTCTATCGCCAGCACACGCCCGACGCACCCGGCCAGCAGCCGCGCAAACGTTCCCACGCCGCAGTAGGCGTCAACCAGCGTCACATCCGGGCCTGAAGGCAGCGCCGCCAGCGTCAGGTCGATCATGCGATTCGCCTGGGTGGTGTTGGTCTGGAAGAACGAACTGGGGCGGATACGGAACCGCGCGCCGTGCAGCGCCTCCTCGAACTCGCCCTTACGCACATCGAAGCCCGCCGCCTGCAATTGCTGGTGTGTCGTCTCATCGGGTGTCGGCTGGAAGATGATCTGGCCAGTGGCGTCGCCATAGCGGATCAGCGCCTGTGGCTGCGGCTGTGGCGTCTGTCTGAGGATCGCCAGCGCATCGTTGATGCGCGGGTGGGCGATGGGGCAGGAGCGCAACGGAAGAACACGATGCGTACCACGCGCTGTCAAACCGATCTCACCCTCGCGGTTGACCGAGAAACGCATATGATTGCGGTAGTTCCAGGGCGGCTCGCAGCCAAGCGCGGGCAGCACAAGCGGTTGGATGAAGCCAGCGGCGATCAGGGTTTCGCGCACACGCGCGGTCTTCCAGTCGAGTTGGGCGTCGTAGCGCATCTGCTGCAACTGGCAGCCGCCGCACTCGCCAAACACTGGACACGGCGGCGTCACGCGATCTGGCGCGGCTTCGATCACCCGTAACAGCCGCACGATGGGCGGCGGAACACGCTTTGCGCGCTTGCGTCCAGGGCGCGGCAGACTCCAGCGTACCGCGATCTCGACAAGCTCACCGGGCAAGGCGCCAACTACCGCGAACTGCGCGAACAGCGGCGATGCGACCCCCGCCTGCCATATGGAACCATAGATGGCTGTGAACTGATCATCGGTAGGTGTGGTGAGGGTCTCGACGACGGCGACCCGCGCCTCCCCATGCGCTTCCAGCCGCTCCACCCATCCCCGATAGCGCCCGAACACGTAGCGCGGTGTGGCGATGGCAGACGACGGATCCACTAGGTGCTCCGATGGCGTAGCTGGTATCACTGGCGTAGGGTGTTCATCCGGCGGCATGGCGTTTCCTGAATACTGGATACTGTCTTGATACGGACTTGTGGTCTGTTCGCATATGGTCTATTCTTTGGCGAGCGAGCGCAGCGCCTGGAAGATCAGGTCTTCGAGGCTACCGCTGGCGTCTTCGGGCAGCGACCGCACAGCGGCGGTTGCCTGCACTGGTGGATAGCCCAGGCTGGTGAGCGCCTCCACCACCTGCGCCCGCGTTGCGCCAGTTGCGCCGCCCGCACTTACCATTTCTGGCAGCGGTCCCTTCTCGAAGCGTGGACGCAGTTCGAGGATGATGCGCGCGGCCAGTCGCTTGCCCACGCCCGGCGCCAATGTCAGTCGTGTCTCATCCTGCTTCAGCACGGCCTCGCGGAAGGCGGCGCCCGACATGCTGGAGAGCAGCGCCAGCCCCACACGCGGCCCGACCCCACCCACCGTGAGCATCTGCTCAAAGAGGTCACGGTCCTCCGGTGTGGGAAAGCCATAGAGCGCGAGCGCATCCTCACGCACGAGGAAGTGAGTATGCAGCAGCACGCTCTCGCCGACGTTGAGCGCGCTGAGGATATTGAGGGGCGCATACACGCGCAACGTGATCGCCCCACCAACAGTGATAAAGGCGCTATCGAGCGTCTTGCCATCGAGAGTCCCGCGCACCGCCGCAATCATCGCATTTCCAATCCACAGTCAAATAGGCTGTACACAGCTGTACCACCAAAGGCGCGGGCTGCGCGAGCACCCCATCCTGACGACGCCGTGACAATGGATGCGCCGTCTGCCGCCCATCTCCAGCCCGCCACCAGCCCATCTCCAGCCTGCACAGGCGGGCTTCGTGGCG
>JBDTAI010000018.1:0-8837 GCA_039924685.1 Ktedonobacterales bacterium | reverse complement strand
GTGGCGACGCGGTGGGGCGGCATGAGGGGCGCGCGATCTTCGTCGCCGGTGGCCTGCCGGGTGAACTGGTGCGGGCGCGCTTCACCCGTGAGCGCGGCAGCTATGCGCGGGCGGCGCTGGTCGAGGTATTGCGCGCCTCGCCGGATCGTGTGGCGCCACGTTACCCTGAACTGGCCGATTCGGGTGGCTTTCAGTGGCAGCATCTCGCCTATCCAGCGCAGGTGGCCTGGAAGTCGCGCATCGTGCGCCAACTGCTGATGCGTGTGGGCCACTTCGCCAATCCGCCGGTGGCGCCGACGCTAGGCATGCCGGCGGGCGCCGACCCCTGGCGCTATCGCACGGTCGCGCAGTTCGCCATTGGTCCGGCGGGCGAGATCGGCTTTCGCCGCATGGAAAGCCATACGGTGATTGACATGCCCACCTGCCCGATTGTCCATCCCACGCTCGACGCGCTCTATCAGCGGGTGCGCGGCTGGCTACGCTCCACCTGGGGCGAGGCCGCCGCCGACTATGTGGAACGCTTTACTCTGCGGGTCGCCATCGCCGCGCCCGGCGCCAGCGGAACGACCGATGTGATGGGAAATCCAGGGAATCAGCGCGCCTGGGATGCCTATAGCGACGCCGAGGTGGGGCTGCTGACGCTGGAAGCGCGCCCCGGCGGCGCGCTTGACGCATTTGGCGGACCTGAAGCGGTGGGCGCGGCGATCTGTGAAGCGGCTCCGGCGCTGGCGGGCGTGGTCATTCTGGGGATGGCGGGCGGGCGTGGGCGCGTGGTGGTCGGACAGGATTTCGTGCATGAGCATGTGCTGGATCGCCGCTTCCGCATCTCGGCGGGATCGTTCTTCCAGGTGAACCCGACGCAGACGCCAACACTGGTGCGAACGGCGCTGGCGGCGCTACGTCCACAGCCGGGCGACTGGGCGCTGGATGGCTACAGCGGTGTGGGGCTGTTCTCGCTCTTCCTGGCCGATCACGTCGCCCACGTGCGCGCCATCGAGTCGCAGCCAAGCGCGGTGGCCAATGCCCGGGCCAGCGCCACCCTCAACGGCGTAAGCAATGTTTCGATCACCGAGGGCGTATTGGAGCGCACACTTGGCGAACTGCGCCGCCAGCGTGAACGCGCCGACATCGCGTTGGTGGACCCGCCGCGCTCCGGCTGCCATCCGCGCGCGTTGACTGAGATTGCGGCGCTGCGTCCCCGCGCGCTGGTCTACGTCTCATGCGATCCCTCCACCCTGGCGCGCGACCTGCGGCTGATCTGCGACGCAGGCTATCACCTCACCTCCGTGCAGCCAGTGGATATGTTCCCCTTCACCGCCCACATCGAGTGCGTCGCGCTGTGCGAGCGGGTGGATGGGTGAGGCATAGGGTGACATACGTGGCGAGCGGGGAACGGCCAGCGGGTAAACCCGCGCCTTTGGTCAACGCCACGAGAGCCGCGCCTGCGCGGGCTGGAGAACGAGGGGCAGGGGCGCATCGTTGTTGGGAGCGGCGCAACGGGCGGGCGGCTGAGGCGACGCATATTCCTGCGGAATGGTGTATGCTATGCAGTAGTGTGATGAGATGAGCTATGGCGCTTGCCTTCCTGACGCGGGCAGCCCATGCAGACGCAGGAGAGGAGCGAGAATATGATGCCAAATGTGGCGCCGAAAAGACCGCGTATGGTGACATGCGCGAAGCTCAAACGCAGGCTACCTGGACTCGACAAGCCGCCGATCCCCGGCGAACTGGGCCAGCGCATCTATGAACACATCTCGCAGCAGGCGTGGGAGATGTGGCAGGAGCAGTCGCGCCTGCTAATCAACCACTATGGCCTCAACCTCGCCGATCCCGATGCCCGGCAACTGATGCGCAAGCAGATGGAGGAGTTCCTCTTCAGTGATGAGGGCGAGGCTGAGGAGAAGCCCGAAGGCTGGGAGCCTGAGGGCCAGGGCGGCGCCAAGGGCAAGGGCGCGCCGGAAGCTCCCGCCCGCAAGAAATAACAGCCCGCAAGAAATAACAGTAAGTAAGCCAACAACTCATGATCGTTTCTTCCTCCATGCCGGTTGATACACCAGGGCAGGCGCGTGATCTGCATACGTCCGGCGCTGTGCTGCTGGTGGCCTGCTATGAACTGGGGCATCAGCCGCTCAGTCTCGCTTCGCCGCTGGCTGTGCTACGCCGCGCAGGCTACGATCCCGCTGCTGTGGATACGTCGGTGGGCGAACTGACCGACGAGGCGTTGCGCTCGGCGCGGCTGATCGCCATCGCCACGCCAATGCACACGGCGCTGCGGCTGGGTGTGCGCGTGGCCGAACGCGCCCGTAGCATCAACCCTGCAGCCACCATCTGCTTCTATGGCCTCTACGCCACACTCAACGCTGCGTACCTGCTACGGGAGCATGCTGACGCGCTGATCGGCGGCGAATATGAGCAGGCGCTGCAGGCGCTGGCCGATGCGCTGGCAAGCGCGGGCGCCCTGACCATGCGCAACACGCCGCCGGGCGTGCGAACACACGAAACGCTGGCCCAACCGATCCTCGAACGGCTGCCCTTCGCGCAACCGGCGCGTGAGAGCCTACCCGCGCCGCGCCAGTATGCCCATCTCGTGCGCGGCGATGCAGTCGTTCCGGCAGGCTATGTGGAGGCGAGTCGGGGCTGCCTGCATACCTGCCTGCACTGCCCGATCACGCCGGTCTATGGCGGCCGCTTCTTTGTCGTGCCGCGCGCCATCGTGCTGGATGACATCAGGGCGCAGGTGGCGCAGGGTGTGGGGCATATTACCTTCGGCGACCCCGACTTCCTCAATGGACCTGGCCACTCGCTGGCGATTGCGCGGGCGCTGCATGCCGAGTTCCCCAACGTGACGTTCGATGCGACGATCAAGGTCGAGCATATCCTCGAACGGCGCGAGATCATCGCGGAACTGGGCCAGTTGGGCTGCGCGTTCGTCGTCGCGGCGGTCGAATCGCTGAGTGAAGATGTGCTGCGTCATCTGGCGAAGGGGCATAGCCGAGCCGATGTGGTGGAGACGCTGGACATCCTCAGCGCCGCCGGTATTCCGATGCGCCCCACCTTTGTTGCCTTCACCCCCTGGACCACCGCCGCTGACTATCTCGAACTGCTGGCCTTCGTCGCCGACCACGACCTGATTGAACACATAGACCCGGTGCAATATAGTATCCGGCTGCTCGTGCCGCCCGGCTCGGCGCTCTTGCAGGCGGAGGATACGGTGCAGTGGCTCGGCGCGCTGGATCAGGCTGCGTTCAGCTATCGCTGGGCGCACCCCGATCCGCGTATGGACGGGTTGCAGCGAGCAGTGGCGGCGCTGGTGGAGTCAGCCGCGCGCGACAACAGGCCAGCGACGGATACCTTCGCTGGCATCTGTGCGCTGGCGACGGAGACGCTGGGTATGCCGCTACCCACGGCGAAGGCATGCAAGCGCACACCGGCGCAGACCCACCCCCAGCGCCCGATTCCCCACCTCACCGAAGCCTGGTTCTGCTGAGCGGAGCCGACAACGGAGCAGTTGGCTCCCCTCACCCCGCAACTGTAGAGGCAATGCACACCCGCGCCATTGCCCTGTATCCCAGTGTTTACAGCTTTCATACAACGTGGCGTCAGGGATGCGAATTCGAGTTTGACCCTGTTTTGACCCTGTTGCGGTGTTGCGCATAGTACGGAAGCCCGTTTGGTTGAAAACGGAATTTGGGCAAGCCACAAGATAGAATGGCCGAGCGCCCGGCTCAATGGCTACCTGTCGCGCCACCTATGCCTTGAGCCTATTGAGCGCCGCAGTGAACGCATCGCGGTGATGCGTTTCATCTTGTCGCACCTCGGTGAAGCGTGCCGCAGCCGCGTCATCACCGGCTGCCTGCGCCTGCTCAGCGAACGTACGATACATGGTTTCCACTTCGTACGCTTCACCACCGATGGCGTCGCGCAGATTGGCCGCATCGTCACCCACAAGGCCCGCTAACTTGGCCTCCTCGGCAAAATGCTCAGACAACTCCGTCCGCGCCGTCGCTTCAAATAAGTCGGCAAGATCGTTTTGCCCCTGTTGTCGGGCGTGCTCGGCATAGAGCATGTATTTCGCATACGCGAACGCCTCACCATGCAGGGCTGTCAGTAGATTGGCTTTCGTCTGTGTGTGCATCCTATTGCCTCTCCTCGTGTACTCGTCGGTTCAGGCGCCTCTGGCGCGAACGCTTGGATACTTCGACGGGCCGCAGATCGCGGACCTCTGCCACTACGGCATACCGTGCAAAGTATGGACCTCACAGTATCCAGTTAGCGCTACGCTCCGAAACATAGCGTAGACCGGCCGCGTCACAGTTCTATCACCAACGTACGCTCCCGTATTACAATCCCATCACAAGTGCCCCATTCCGCGCATTCATACTAAGGTCGTTTGGGTAGTTGTCATATACTCATGAGCAACGTCCGTTACAGTCAGGGCTGTCGTTCACGATTCGGCAGCGACCGAAACGGATGTGGTATGAGTTGCATGTCCTGCTCAGGGGCGACAGAACACGCAACAGACTGGATTCCGCACACCACGCTTCACCGGCTAGTCGCTGCGCACAAAATCCGCAATCCAGTTGGTTTCCCACGTGTTTCCGCCATCGGCGGAAAACGCTTGCTCCCAGTGGAACGTGGTAGTAGTGATCTCCGACCAGACCACCAATGGCTTACAAGACGATCTCAAGAGGGAAGCTTACCTGAAGTGGTCCGCTGGGCAACTCGGGCGCGGGCTTTCGCAGCCTCAGCAATGCGACTCCTTGGGGACGCGTTGGTCTCGAGCGCATTCAGCAACTGCTGGGAGGCGGCCATGACAGCGTCAATGGCCTCTTGAAACGCATGCTCGTTGGCTTTAGACGGCTTGTTGAATCCGCTGATCTTGCGGACGAACTGGACGGCGGCGGCCTGAATCTCATCTTCGGTGACCGGCGGCTCAAAGTTGTAGAGTGTTTTGATGCTGCGACACATATTGCTACCCTGCTTATCCTCTGGTCTGTTGACCCCTTTTCCGACCCCTGCACCCACGAACAGGGGCGAACAGATACATGACTGTACTCCAGTATTTTCCCAGATGAACGCACGTATACGGAAATGGAGTGAACTGCCAAGCGATAGCAGTTCGCTCCACTCACCCCGCCAACTGTAGATGCAGGAGGCGTTCGTATCGTCGCCTTGGACTTTTGCGTGGATAGCTCCCAGGCGGTGGGAGAAGCGGTGCGACGAAGTCAGGTGTGTCCCTTACGTTGATCCTCTTCGCTCTTTGCTTCCTCACCGTCAGTCATCGTGAGCGCATGTCGCAACCAGGTCTGCGCATGCGTGACGTGGTTCTGGGCAAGCGCCGTGTTGGGCGCCCATGCCACAAACCCATGTGGCGCGCCAGGCACGACCTCGAACGTCACGGGTACGCCAGCGTCGCGCAGCCGCTCCGCATAGAAGCGGTCCTCTTCGTAGAACAGATCGATGTCGCCGACGCCGATCCAGCTGGGCGGTAAGCCGCGCAGATCCTCACGCCGTGCCGGAACCGCATAGGAAGGAACGCTCTCCGCGCCTGGCTCCATAGCCAGATAGGACCGCCAGCCAAAACGGTTCACCCGATTGTTCCAGACGAAGTGATTCTCGCCATCAAGCTCATGGCGCGCCGCCGTGCGATCATCGAGCATTGGGCAAAACAGCCATTGGGCGACCGGCAAGGTCTCACCACCAGCGGTTCCTCTGTTGCGATCAAGGTCGAGGAGCCGTTGAGCCAGACTGGCGGCAAGCCCACCTCCCGCGCTTTCCCCGCCCAGTGCGATGCGCTTGCGATCCACGTCAAGGGGAGACGCCTCCCGCTGGAGCCACCGCCACCCCGCGAAGCAGTCATTCAGCGCCGCTGGGAAGGGATGCTCAGGCGCCTTACGATACTCACCAGCCACCACCAGGATGCCAACCTCGCGCGCAGTCAACGCACACAGGTAGTCGTTCTGGACAGGACGACCAGCGAGCAGTCCGCCTCCATGAATCCAGAACAGGGCCGCCGACGAACGGCGTGTCGCTGGATGGTAGAGGCGCACGGCGCCATCGGCAGTGCGGACCTGGGTGATCGTGACGCCTTCGAGTTTCCTGGCGGGCATGACTGCTTGCAGAGTACGAACCACACGGAGTCCCCAGACGCGGTCGAAGGGAAGGGGAATGCGTTCGACACGACGCAGCGGCTCGCGCAGTTCTGGCGCCACCAGTGACAGCTCCATCGCACTCTCCTCTGTGAACCTTGAACACGCGAACAGCGGTGGACAGCGGCGAACAGCGGTGGACAGCGGCGGACAGGATTGCGCCAGACGCTTCATCAGAAGTTATACCACTCTCGTCCGGTCGTGATGCGCGCTGACTGCCTTACGCTTTGATTGCACCAGCGTAGATGACGTTGGTTTCGATGGCGCCCAGATCCTGGGTACGTAACAATCATGAGGCGCGTAACAATGCGCCTGCAAGCCATGCTGGGTGACCACGATCCCAGTCCCCTGCGGCTTCAGATGCAATCCAGTGTGTGGCATGTGCGTGGCGATGAGGAGGCGTAAGGTGATTTGTCCGCAGTGCCAGTATGAAAACGTGCCGTATGCGACCTTTTGTATGAAGTGTGGAGCGCGGACCAGTAACCAGACTACCATGACATCTGCCACAGCCCCAGCGCACACTGCGCCAACTGATACCTGGGGCGCTTGGCCAATGACTCCGCAGGTCAATCAGCTACAGAGCGTGTCACCCCAGCCGGGACGGCGCAATTTGCGCTATGTACTCTACGCTGTTTTCGGTGTGGCGCTGTGTGCCATTCTAGTTGCCGCTGGCTGGGGTGGCCTGTATTACCTGCAACGTCAACAGCATCTGACGAGTAATCAGGGGCGACAGGATTCATCCAGCATTGGTCAGGCAACGACTACAGCGTCTGCATCAACAGCAACAGCATCGCCAGCGCATACACTGTATGTCGCCAGCAAGGATGGGCTATTGACCGGCATTGATGCAGTCACAGGTCAACAGCTATGGAGCACTGCAATCGGCGCATCGCCAACCATCAACTACGTGGGACAAGGAGAACTCTTGCTGACGGCCAATCAATCGAATTCCCTATACCCTTCAGTCGGCCATATGTACGCGATAGATTTGCAGACCCACGCCGTACTATGGATCACACACCTGAATGTCGGGTATTTAGGAGAACAATCTGGCATTGTGTACGTTACCGATGCGACTGGGACCGCTGCCTTGAACATTCGCAACGACCAGCGTTACTGGCACTACGATACGGCCCAGGCATATCCTGCTGGTTTCGCGCTGGGTGATGGTGTGATCTATCTCAGCTTCGCGCAGGATGACACGCATGCCTATCTCGATGCTATCCAGATGGGCGATGGCGCCCGCCTCTGGCGCCACCAGCTTCAGGGTACAGCGCCAGATTCTGTGCTTCTTCACACTGGCAAGGTATATGTGTCGTCGCACGGCGGCAGCGCCTTTTCTCAATATGTGGAAGCGTTTGATGCGGCAACGGGCGCCTCAGGCTGGATCGCTCGGGAGGGGGGAACCTCCAGGGTAAACGCATCTAAATCGCGGCCAGGATGGTCAGCAAGTAGTCATGGTCCCACCCGGCTTTGAGGCGCTTGCCTTTGAGGCTACGCCGCTTCGTACTCTGTTCTTGCTGTAAGAGATTCAGGGCCATGTGGCGGAGCACCGCGACATTTTCGGCGGCATGACCAGCACGCATGCGGCTCTGGTCTTCGTGGAACGTCACGTCCAGCACCCAATGGAGCCGATTCTCAATGCCCCAATGCGCCCGCACGGCGGCGCCAAAGGCGCGTGCCGTCATGCGCCGACTGAGCAGATAGTAGCGGGTCTCCTCCACGGCCTCAGTGGCGTCGGTGGCCTCAGTGGCTGCCGCTTGCCATGCCGTGGGGCGTCGGGTGGTGGTGACACGCCCCAACGCCTGTAACCCCGGCCAGTGCTGCTCCGCTTGCAGCCAGGCCAAGTGCTCCGGCTCCCAGATCACCGTGTGCCGACGCACTTCGTGCCGCCCATGCCGTTTGTTCACCGTTCGTTGCCCGTCATGGCGGACCCCGTCATCGGCGGTCTGGTCCGCCAGGGTGAAGCAGTCCGCCACCTCCTCCAACAGGTCCGGTTGGTTCGCCTTGAGCGCCAGCACGTAGTGACCGCCCTGGTCGAGAATCTGCTGGGCGATCTCGCGCTGACACCCCATCGCATCAATCGTGACAATGCACCCGGTGAGCGCCAACTGTTTGAGTAGCAGCGGGATGGCCGTAATCTCGTTCGACTTGTCATCCACTTTGACTTGGCCTAGCACCAGGCGGTTGGCGCTGGCCCAGGCGCTCACCATGTGGATCGCTGCTTTGCCATGCGCGCGGTCATGCGACCGGCGGACAGTCTTGCCATCGACGGCGATGACTTGGGCGGGCAACACCTCGGCGACCGCCTGCATCCACGAGGCAAACCCCGCTTGGAATTGCGCGGGGTCTAGCGCTGCGAACACCCGATTGAAGGTATCGTGCGACGGGATGCCGTGGGGCAGCGCCAGAAACGTGCCCAGCCAGGCCGTTTTGGTCTCGCCAAACAGCGCGATGTCCTCCCAGGTCTCGGCCCCCGCGATCACCGCGCACAACGCGATCACCACGATACTCAGCAACGGATGCAACTGCGTCCGCTCGACCCGGGGATCGTCCAATCCGGCAAAATGTTCGGTCAACGCCACCTGCGGTAGTGCTTCCATCCCTCGTCTCCCGTCGCGTACTCGCGCCATTTTCTCCTATCTTCTCATCGCTGGCAATCCCTGGTATTTAGATGCGTTTACCCTG
>JBDTAI010000017.1:0-12054 GCA_039924685.1 Ktedonobacterales bacterium | reverse complement strand
GCTGTAGGCGGTGTCAGTGGATCGGTTGGGCCGTTCCATGCCAACCAGTCACTATCGGGTTCCGGTGAATGAGACATATGATTCCTTCTTTCCCCATGATTCCCCATGATTCCCCATGATTCCCCATGTGTTGCACTCCACCAACGGCTCCAACAAGGCTGCGTAAGAGTACGTAGACATCGTGTATGGTAAGACGGATGATCGCTGCTACGCGATACGGCGCAAAGTGTGTTCCGGTTCACACTCTGGGCGGAATGGGCCAGCGGATAAATCCACGCCTGTTGGCCGCTCTGCTGGCTCGCCTGTCGCCCTTTGACAAGCTGATCTCCATACTATATACTCAGGAGCATCACACATAGTCGCAAAGATTGGGAAGAGTAGGCGAAGACTGGCTGACCAGAGATGGATGACGAGACGCTGAGAGTCATCCGCAGCACATATTCGCCGAACGTGGCCCGGTCGCTCATGACGCGACCGCGCTGATACTGCTATAGAGCATTGTTGGCGCCTAGTTTCATGCGGAGTGCGCCCGTTATCGCGCGCAAGAGGCGGCCTGCGCAGTCGTTCGCCCGAACATGTTGGTGTGTGCTGTATGCTCACCCATGCTCTCCCTGCGTATGCGCCGCGAAACAAGGTGGTACCACGAGCGCCATCCCTCGTCCTTGTCGGGAGGGGATGGCGCTATTTGTTTGGAGAGAAGGGCAGTACAGACATGGGTACGAAAACCCCCAAATCACCCCCCAGCGCGCCTCCGCTGACAAAAGACGCAGCCGAGGCGCAACCATCTCAGAACGGGAATGGGCGGCGCCTCGACACGATTCCTACCACCTACGATCCACAGGCCGTCGAGCAGCGCATCTATCAATGGTGGGAAGAGAACAGCTACTTCAAGCCGCGCGAGAATCCCGCCGACCCCAACCGCCCGGCGTTCACCATCAGCATGCCGCCGCCCAACGTCACTGGCGCGCTGCACATGGGCCACGCCATCACAGACACCGTGGAAGACATTCTGATTCGCTACCATCGCATGCTGGGCGACCCCACACTGTGGGTTCCCGGCGAGGATCATGCGGGCATCGCCATGCAGGCAGTCGTCGAGAAGCAGCTCAACAAAGAGGGGCTGGATCGCCATACGCTCGGACGTGAGGCGTTTATCGAGCGGGTCTGGCAATGGGTTGCGCAGTACAAGCATCGCATTCAGGACCAGCAGCGACGTCTCGGCGTCTCCTGCGACTGGTCGCGCGAACGCTTCACGCTGGACGGGGGATTGTCACGCGCCGTTCGGGAGGTCTTCGTTCGCCTCTATGAAGAGGGGCTGATGTATCGCGGTGAGCGCATCATCAACTGGTGTCCGCACGATCTTAGCGCCATCTCGGACCTTGAAGTCGAGACTGAAGACACGCCGGGCCAACTCGCCTACATCCGCTATCCGCTGGAAGAGCCAACCACCGACCGCCAGTACATCATGGTCGCCACCACACGGCCCGAAACCATGCTGGGCGATACCGCCGTCGCTGTCAACCCGAACGACGACCGTTACCGCGAACTGATCGGGCGCTCGCTGATCCTGCCGATCATGAACCGGCGCATCCCGATCATTGCGGATGAGGCGGTTGACGCCAGCTTCGGCACGGGCGCCGTCAAGGTCACGCCCGCGCACGATCCGGTTGACTTCGAGATCGGCGTTCGCCACAACCTTGAGCGCATTCAGGTCGTCGGCTTCGATGCGCGCATGACCGATGAAGCGGGCCAGTTCGCCGGACAGGACCGCTATGAGGCGCGTAAGAATGTGCTGGCGGAACTCGAGCGGCAAGGCGCGCTCGACCATCAGGAGGAGTACACGATCCCGCTGGGTCACTGTGAACGCTGCAAGACAGTCATCGAGCCGCTGATCTCGATGCAGTGGTGGGTCAAGACGGCTCCGCTGGCCACGCCTGCGCTCAACGCCGTTCGCTATGGGCAGACACAGATCATTCCTGCTCGCTTCACCAAAACCTATACCGACTGGATGGAGAACATCCGCGACTGGAACATCTCGCGCCAGTTGTGGTGGGGGCATCGCATTCCCGCGTGGTACTGCGCCGATTGCGGTGAGATCACCGTCGCCCGCGAGGACCCAACGGCGTGCGCGCACTGCGGCAGCGCGCGCATCGAGCAGGACCCCGACGTGCTGGATACGTGGTTCAGTTCGGCGCTCTGGCCGTTCAGCACGCTCGGCTGGCCCGACGATACGCCCGATCTGCGCCGCTTCTACCCGACCAGTGTGCTGGAGACGGGCTATGACATCATCTTCTTCTGGGTTGCCAGGATGATGATGATGGGGACGCACTTCACAGGTGTCGTCCCGTTCCAGTACGTCTACCTGCATGGCATGGTCCGCGACAAGCTGGGGCGCAAAGAGAGCAAGTCGCTGGGCAACGGCACCGACCCGGTGCAGGTAATTGACGAGTTGGGCGCCGATGCGCTGCGCTTCACGCTGGCAACCAGCAGCACGCCGGGCAACGACACCAAGTACGATCCGCAACGTGTCGTCGGCAACCGCAACTTCGCCAACAAAATCTGGAACGCCTCACGCTTCGTCATCGGACAGACCGAGGGCATCGGCGGCATTCCGACGCTGGCAGCGTTGCAGCCCAGGTCACTCGCCGATCGCTGGATTGTCAGCCGCTTCATCCGGCTCACCGGCGAGGTCACGCGCCTGCTGGATGAGTTCCAGTTTGGCGAGGCGGGGCGGCAAGTCTATGACTTCTTCTGGTCGGAATACTGCGACTGGTATCTGGAGATCGCCAAGTCGCAGCTACGCGACGAGGCGCAGCGTGAGCGCACGGCGCATATCCTGCGCACGCTGCTGGATGGCGCATTGCGACTGTTGCATCCTTTCATGCCGTTCGTCACGGAGGAGGTCTGGCAGCATCTCTACGCCGACATTCCAGCGGATGCGCGCCCGGCGTCGGCGCTCATCGTCGCTTCGTGGCCGATAGCGGAAGCTGCGACTACGGCGAAACTGCGCGATGCGGCGGCGGAGGATGATTTCGCGCTCTTGCAGGAGATCATCACCCGCATCCGCGATGCGCGCAAACAGGCGGGTGTCGAGGCTGGGCGGCGCATCCAGGTGATTCTGGCGGCAGGGGCAAAAGCTCCGATGCTCAAGAAACAATCAACGCTGATCGAGCAGCTAGCGCGCACCGAGCCGCCGACCATCGAGCGCAAACTGGCGGCGAAACCTGCGCAGGCGATGCCACTGGTTGCAGGCAGTGTCGAAATCTATCTGCCGCTGGCTGGTCTGCTGGACATCGCCAAAGAGATCGCCCGCCTCGACAGCGAGATCGCGGTGGCGCAGCAAGCCATCGCCCGTTCGCGCGTCAAGCTGGATAACCCCAACTTTGTCGAGCGCGCCAAAGCCGAGGTCGTCCAGAAGGAGCGCGAGACACTGTCCGCCATCGAAGATACGCTGGCCCGTCTCGAAACGCAACGCCGCGAACTCGGTGGATGACCTCTCTCCCAGCATCTCCCGCTGTGAGGAGAGAGGAGCCAGACGACACGTTTGTATCTGTCTCCCCGCGCCGGGAAGGGGCTGGAGAATAGGTCCGCCCATTTCTCCTGTTGTACTGACTGCGTGGTACGCAATTTGATATACTCGCAGTTGGCAATAAGGAGGAGACGTGCGTATTCCCGCCTATTTCAGGAACTGGCGGCGACATGGCATGACGTTCGCGTTGTGTTGTGTCGCCTGCGTTAATATTTTCTCGACGCTATTTCCCATCTGGCCGGTGCGCTTTCACCTGCTCGGCAGGTATCTGCCGCTTCCAGTGATCCTGGGCGCGCAGCATCTCACGCTATTTTTGGGCGTCTTGATGCTGCTGCTGGCGCTTCCGGCGGCGCAGGGGCATCGGCGCTCGGCCTGGCTCTATCTCGCCTGCGCAGGCGCTGCGATCCTCACCAATGTCGTCAAGGGACTCGACATTGAGGAGGCGCTGTTCAACGCCATCGCGCTTGGCCTGCTCTGGAGCCGACGCCGCAGCTTCGACGCGATCCCGCTGCGCTACACACTCGTGGATGTGGCTCGGCTGGGCATCGCGCTGGCGCTGATGTGGCGCGTCTATGCCCTGCTCGAACGCGCCATTCTTGGTGCGTTGCGCAACCTGCGCAATACGGTGGTGCAGGAGGGGATGGAGGAGCCAGGCGTCAACCATACCGTTCACATGCTGACGGCGCACATCGGATTGCAACATCTCTGGTTCGACGAATCGCAGGCGGTGCTGCCCGTATTCCTCATCGGCGTCTTTCTTGTCTATTCCTGGACCTCGTTGATGCGTATCCGCACGATGGCGCTGGATACCTCGGACCTCTATGCGCGTTTTGGGCGGCACTCGCATAACTCGCTGGCCTACATTGCCCATCGCGACGACGTGTTGACCTTCCTCGATCCACTGGGACGAGGCGCGATCAGCTATCGCTTGGTGGGGCGCGTCGCCTTGCAGGTTGGCGCGATCCTGGCGCCTGCCGGGCAGCGCGACGCCGTCTATGCCGCATTTCACGCCTATTGTCACAGCCAGCGACTCATTCCGGCGGCGATAGCCCTGAGCGAGACGGAGCGGCCCATCGCGCAGCAGCAAGGATTGCGCGCGATCCCGATTGGCAAAGAGGCGCTAGTAGACCTCGATGAGTTCGCCGTCGAGAAGCTCAACAAAAAGATGCGCTGGGCGCAGCGTTCCCTCGCTAAACGCGGCTATCGCGCCGAACTGCTGCCAGCGGCGGCGATCACCTGCCAGCTACGCGCTGCGCTACAACGGATTGACGCCGAGTGGCGTGATCAGCGCGGCGGCCAGATGCACGGCTACAGCATGACACTGGGGCGCTTCCCCACCGATAGCGACAATGATTGCCTGATCGGACTGATGCGTGATAGCAACGATCTTCCGGTTGCCTATCTTACGCTACTCCCCGGCGGCAAGGGTTACTACTCGCTGGACCTGACACGCCGCCTTCACGCAGCGCCAAACGCCGCAATGGAGTTCCTGCTGATCGAGACACTCGGCGCGCTCAAAGCGCGGGGAGCGGCGACGGTGAGCCTCAACTTCTCCTCCTTTTCAGGGCTGGCCTCATCGCGGGGTGGCAGGCTGCTGCGCAAGGTTTGCGGCGCGGCGTTCCAGCTTGACTCACTTGAGGCGTTCAATAATAAGTTTCGCCCCACGTGGGCGCCACGCTACCTGATGCTACCGTCCTGGTACAACGCGCCTGATGTATTCTATGCTGTGCTGATCATCGAGGGCATAGATCGGGTGCTACTCAATGCGCTGATGCGTGGCGTGCGGCGTTTGGTGGGAGGCCAGGCAGGCGCAATACGCCAGCGGACGCCAGTGGCAGAGCCGCGCATTCAGGGTGAGGGCAGCTGAGACAACAGCGACTGGCCGCCGTTGTCGATCAACCGTGAGCGGCCAGTAACTCACCATGTGCGATGGCGCCTAGGCGCAGCGTGGTAGCAGCGATACAGGGGATGGCAAGGCCACGCGAGAGCGCTAGGACACTGGAAACTCATGATGTGGCGGACAGCAGCATAGAAGCAGCGTATAGTACTTGCCTCACCTCGGGGATTGCTGGTATTGTGGTGGCAGGTGGTTATAGCGGCGTGAGGAAGCGCAACCAGCGGGCTTGTGGGAAGTGGGGTAGCGCATATGCGATGGCACAGCAGAGCGCAATGTCTCTTGCTCTTGGCGCTGGTGATGGTACTTGCGCTCTCAGGCTGCGCGCTTCCGGCGTTTCCGTGGAGCGGAGCAGGCGCCAGGCATGCCACGCAGACGGTTACGCTCACACCAACACACGACGTCAATCCGTTTATCGGAACAGCGCCGGGTGGGACACATTTCGGCTTCAGTGGCGATAGCGGCGATACCTTTCCGGGCGCGACCTATCCAGCGGGGATGGTTCAGTGGAGTCCTGATACGCCATCAAAGCTGCCGGGGGGCTACTATTATCCAGACACGACGATCAAGGGATTCAGTCTGACCCATTTCAGCGGGCGCGGCTGCACGGTCTATCAAGATTTCCCCTTCATGCCGTATGTCGGCGCGATCACACAGTCGCCCGCGACACACGCGTGGAACTACTGGTCGGCGTTCTCGCACGCCAGCGAGAGCGCACACCCCGGCTATTATCGGGTTCATCTGGATACCCCGCAGGTGACCGTTGAACTGAGTGTCACGCCGCGCACCGGCATGGGACAATTCACCTATCCTGCCAGCACTGACGCCACGATGCTGATCAACGCAGGCGCCAGCGTCAACGGCGTCAGAAGCGCCGCAGTGACGATTGCGCCTGATAATAGCGAGGTGACGGGATTTACCAGAAGCACGGTCGGTTGTGGCAGTAACACCTACACCATCTACTTCGCAGCACAGTTCGATGTTCCATTCAGCAGCTATGGCGTTTGGAATAGATCCGGCGTGAGCCAGGGCGCCGCGTCGAGCAATAGCCCGCATGCAGGCGCCTACGTCACCTTCGATACGACCGTCAGACAGGTGGTGCATGTCAAAGTCGGCGTCTCGTATGTCAGCATCGCCAACGCGCAGGCGAATCTGCACGCAGAGAATCCTGGCTGGGACTTCGCCGCAGTGCGCAAGAGCGCCGACACCGCCTGGAATACGCGACTCAACACGATCCAGGCGACAGGCGGCAGCGCCACCGACGAGACCATCTTCTATACGGCGCTCTACCACAGCTTTCTTGAACCCAGCATCTTTAGCGACGCCAACGGGCAGTATCCCGGCTTCGACGGGCACATTCACGCCGTCGCGCAAGGGCATGCGCAGTATAGCAATATTCCCGGCTGGGATCAGTATCGCTCACTGATCCGCTTGTTGGCGATCTTGGAGCCAGCGGAGACGAGCGACATCCTGCAATCGCTGGTGAATGACGCCGCGCAGGGCAATGGGCATCTGCCCCGCTGGGTACAGGCCAACAGCGATTCGCATGGTATGAACGGCGACGACGGCGATGCCTATATCGCCTCAGGCTATGCCTTTGGCGTCACCGGTTTCGACACACAGGCCGCGCTCGATGCCATGCTCACAGGGCAGCCAGGCATACGTGAGGGGCTGAGTGATGAGCAGCGGCTGGGCTATGTCGCGGAGCAGAGCAGCGGCGCCTCAGCCGACATCACGCTGGAATACGCCACTGACGACTTTGCCATCGGGCAGGTTGCGCAGGCGCTCGGCAATACCTCAGCCTATTGCGCCTACAGGCAGCGTTCCGGCGATTGGCGGCATGTCTTCAACACCATCACGGGCTACATCCAGCCGCGCAACGCTGATGGATCGTGGGGAGGGGGATTCAGCCCAATCAGCGGCAGTGGCTTTCAAGAGGGCGACGCAGCGCAGTATACCTGGATGGTTCCGTTCGATCTGCGCGACCTCTTTGGCAAGCTGGGTGGTGATGCGGCGGTGGTGCAACGGCTCGACACATTCTTCACGCAACTAAATGCTGGCCCACATAGCGCCTATGCGTTTATGGGCAATGAGCCGAGCTTCGAGATACCGTGGGAGTTCGATTATGCGGGCGCTCCCGCGCAGACGCAAGCAGTGGTGCGACGCATTGAGACCAGTCTGTTTTTCGCTGCGCCACTGGGACTACCAGGCAACGACGACGGCGGCGCGCTGTCCTCCTGGTATGTCTTCGCGGCGCTTGGCCTCTATCCAGAGATTCCCGCCGTAGGTGGCTTTGTGATCGGCAGTCCGCTATTTCCCTCGATAACAGTTCACCTGGCGGGTGGTCACACGCTCACGATCAACGCGCCAGCGGCATCACACAGCACACCATACGTCCAGCAATTGGCGCTGAACGGACACCCTACCAGCAGCCTGTGGATTCCGTGGCGCAGCGTCAAGAATGACGCGACGCTGAACTTTACTCTTGCGAGTGGCGCAACGAACTGGGGCAGCAGCAGCACCGACGCGCCGCCCTCGTTTGGTCCAGCCGGAAAGGGATGTTGACGCCAACATCGCATATACTCTTCACGGAGACCACAGTGGCTATTGCCTTTGCGCTGTGGCGTGCCGGAGGCTCCACCTCTACTCTCTGTACCATCATTCCAGGCCATGTCAGACATACAGGAGGCTCACCAGATGATTGACTTCACCCTTACCGAAGAGCAGGAGGCGATGCGCGCGCTGGCGCATGAGTTCGCTGAGAAAGAGATACGCCCCGTTGCGGCGGAACTTGACGAGCGCGAAGAGTTCCCCTGGGATCTGGTGCGCAAGGCGGGCGCAGTTGGCCTGACTACCTTCGCCTTCCCCGAAGCGGTGGGCGGTCTGGGTATCAGCGACGAGTTGACCAACTGCATCATCACAGAGGAACTCTCCTGGGGGTGCGCTGGCGTGGCAACGGTGCTTGGCGGCACACATCTGGCCAGCATCCCAATTCTGCTGGCGGGCAGCGAGGAACAGAAACAACGCCTGCTCAAGCCCATCGTCGAGCGCAACGGCCTCTGCGCGATGGCGCTCACCGAGCCTGACGCTGGATCGGATGTCGCGGCAATGACCACCACCGCCCGCCGCGACGGCGACTCCTACATCCTCAACGGCGCCAAACGCTTCATCACCAATGGCGGCATCGCCGATCTCTACGTCGTCTTCGCCACTGTGGACCGCAGCCTGGGGCATCGCGGCGTCACCGCTTTCATCGTTCCGGGCGACGCCGTGGGGATCATCGGCGGCAAGAAAGAGAAAAAGCTCGGCATCCGCTGCTCGCATACTGGCGAGGTGATCCTTGAGAACGTGATCGTGCCGGTCGAAAACCGGCTGGGTGAGGAAGGCAGCGGCTTCAAGCTGGCGATGACGATGCTGGATCGCTCGCGTCCGATGGTAGCGGCCATCGCGCTTGGCGTCGCCCGCGCCGCCTATGAATATGCCCGCGACTACGCAAAGGAGCGCGTGCAGTTTGGCAAGCCCATCGCCAGCAACCAGGCGATACAATTTATGCTGGCGGATATGGCGACGAAGGTGCAGGCGGCGCGGCTGATGACGTGGTGGTCGGCGAAAGTGACCGAGACGAGACGCCCGTTCCTCTACGAGAGCAGCATGGCCAAGAACTTCGCCTCCGACGTGGCGATGGAGGTGACGACCGACGCCGTGCAGATCTTTGGCGGCTACGGCTACATCCGCGAGTATCCCGTCGAAAAGCTCTTCCGCGACGCCAAGATCACGCAAATCTACGAAGGCACCAACCAGATTCAGAAGATCGTCGTCGCCCAGCAAATATTGAAATAGTCCAACGAGGTCACTCATGCCCTTCGAGCCTTCGGACGAGGTCGCCCAATATAACATGGCGCGTTGGCATGCGCTCGCCCAGGCCAATGCGTTGTTCACGCGCCCTTATCTCGATTTGGACACCACAGCGGCGCGCGAACGGCTCGATCCTGATGGGCGCCTGGGTGATGTCACCGGAAAGCGCGTCCTGTGTGTAGCAGGCGGTGGTGGACGGCAATCCGCTGCCTTTGCGCTGCTTGGCGCCAACGTGACTGTGTTTGATCTCTCGTCGGACCAGCTGCAACGCGATCAGGCGGCGGCGGCCCACTACAATCTGACCATCAAGATCGAGCAGGGGGATATGCGCGATCTGACGCGCTTTGCGCCCGCGTCATTTGATATTGTCTGGCAACCCTATTCGCTCAACTTCGTGCCGGATGCGCGTGGTATGTTTCGTGAGGTGGCGCAGGTCATTCGTCCCGGCGGCCTCTACTCCGTCATGTGCGCCAATCCCTTCACCTGCGGTATAACGTCACAGGATTGGGCAGGCGATGGGTATCCCATCCGCACGCCCTACCGTGATGACGCCGAGATCACCTCTGCTGACGAGGCATGGGTCTTTGCTACTGATGCAACAGAAACAGAGGATGCGCCCGCTGCGCCGGTCTTCCCACCCCGTGAGTATCGCCACACGCTAGGAACACTGATCAGTGGTTTGGCTGACAGCGGTTTCGTGTTGTGGCGCCTCGATGAGCATACCCACCAGACACCTGGCGCTACGCCTGCCTCGTGGGAGCACTTCACCAGCTTTGCGCCGCCGTGGTTCACGCTCTGGGTCGTTCAGCGCCCCGAACTGCCGCCCCCACCAGCGCAGAGAACATATGAGATGGAGGCATAGACCATGGCGCGTGTGAAGCTGTGCGGTATCCGTTCGGCGCGTGACCTGGCGGTCGCCATCGAGAGCGGCGCCGACGCGCTGGGCTTTCTCGTCGGCCTCACCCACACCTCGGAGGATGGTCTGGGGCCCGATGCAGCGCAAGACCTGATCCGCACACTGCCGCCTTTCGTGACCAGTGTGCTGGTGACGCATCTGACCGCGCCCAACGAGATCGCGGCGCTGGCGCAGATGGTTGGCGCGCAGGCGATCCAGATGCAGGGCGAGATCGCCCCACAGGATGTCGCCCTGTTGCGTGAAGTGGCCCCACAGCTAAAGTTGATCAAGGCGCTGCATGTCACGCCCGGCGCCACAGCGGAGTTGGTAGTGGCGTTGGCAAGCGGCTATGAGCCGCTGGTAGATGCCTTGCTGCTGGATTCCCGTACGCCAGACCGGCTGGGTGGCACAGGTCAGACGCACGATTGGCGAGTATCAGGCGCTATCAGGAGGGTGGTTCGCAAGCCAGTGATCCTGGCCGGTGGATTGCGGCCTGAGAATGTACGTGCCGCCATCGAGACAGTTGCGCCCTATGCCGTGGATGTAAACAGCGGCGTCGAAGACAGCACCGGCGGCAAAGACGCCGCGCGCTGCTGCACATTCGTCCAGACAGCGCACGGTATGCCAGATGCTTGAACCAACGAGAGCTTATCCTATCGGCCCGACGGCGGACGGCAGCTTGGGGAAGAGGATGTTGAGCAGCGTGGTGGTCTCGTCGTTAGTCCATACATCGGGGAAGGCATAGCGCAACTCGGCAAGGCTGCGATAGCCGAGGAGCAACTGCAAGAAGACCAGTGACGGAAAGCCAGCCTGCGGCGTCCCCCATAGTGGAATCTGCCAGTCCTCCGCCGTGACCAGCCTGCCACGCGCAAACACCAGCCGCAGCCCGCCGCGATAGAAATCCAGCTTCGTCTCGCCACTATGGTTCGCCATAAGCGATTCGGCCAGCCGTCGCTCCAATACGGGCGCAATGTGGCGTATGAACGCAGGTAGGTCCGCCACGCGCACATAAGTCGCATAGGGCGGGTCCACTTTGCCCACCAGTGTTCCCAGCGCTACACAGAACGGGTGCGTTGCAGGTAGTATGAAGCTGATCCATGCAGGCTGGGCAGGCGCCTCCGCTCGCGCAGGCAGATTGGCGGCGACGCGCGCGATCTCACGTAGCAGCGAGGGAACCGCCGCCACCAGCGAGACTCCCGGCTGCATATAGCAGCCCCAGACGGGAATACCCTTGCCCCAGCGTTCGCGCGCCATGTAGACATGACCAACAACGCGCCGCTCACCACTGGCGTCATTTGTGGCGTTGGCGTCGTTGCCGTCATCCACAGGCGCCTCGATGAGATAGGTGCGCCATGCCTCCGCATCATCCTGTGCGATGCCGCGCTCAGGATCGAGCACCCAGCGCCAATACGTCTCATCAATCGCCGTCGAAAGCAGATAGGGCGCCGTCTCGGCCTGTTCGTAGCGCATCAGCGTGGGGGTGTCGGCAAGCGTCGCCGGGCGCAACGTAAACCGCTCAACCTCGCCTTCCTTCAGCACAGGAATGTCGCTGAGGGAAACGTCACGGCTGCCGCCGAGGTCGAGCGCATACTCATAGCCGAACTGGCGGTAGTAGTTGGAGATGCCGGTAATCTCCTGCGCCAGGTCGCCACATGCCTCACTGCGGGCGTGGATCAACTCGAAGATCGCGCGGATCAGGCCGCGTCGCCGGTAGTCGGGATCGGTGGCGACGATCTCCGGGCGACCAATGGGGATGCGCAGGTCGGCGTAGCGCCATACCTGGGAGAGCAGGCAGGTGGAGGCCACGATCTTGCCTGCGTTGGTATCCTCGACCAGCGCAAAGTCAATCGGGCCGATCAGTGGATGGCGACCACTCATCAT
>JBDTAI010000016.1:0-6804 GCA_039924685.1 Ktedonobacterales bacterium | reverse complement strand
TATCCTCAGTATGCTGGGGCTACGCGAAGACCAGTCGGTGTATCTCGATGAATATGGACATATCGGGGCGCCCGATCAGCCGCTCGCCCTGGAGCTAGCACTGGCGGCAGGGCGACTGCATGCGGGCGATCTGGTGGTGATGGCAAGCGCCGGACTTGGCTTTACCTGGGGCGCGACGGCGCTGCGCTGGGGCAGTGTGAAGTGTGACGTAGCGGTGACGTAGCGGTGACACGGAGGTAACGCACGATGAGCTTTGTCGGTGTGGGCGAGTGGCTGGGACGCCGCGACCTGTATTCGCCCAACAAGATCGGCCTGATTGATGTAGCGACCGATACGCGGTTCACCTATCGCACGCTGAACCATCGCGCCAGGGCGCTGGCCGCATGGCTCACTGAGACGTACCGCATCGAGCAAGGCGACCGTGTGGCGATCCTCGCCGCCAACTGCCCCGAATATCTCGACGTCTTCTTTGCCACTGCGCTGCTCGGCGCGATTCTGGTTCCGCTCAACTGGCGTCTCACCCCGCCCGAACTGACGACGCTCCTGACCGACGCGACACCGAAACTGCTTCTGCACGATGCGGGACAACAGACGTCCGCAAGTGAGGTTGCCAAGCGACTGCGAGCGACCCTGCCCGATCCGCCCGCGCTGGTCCCGCTGGCGGCGTTTCCGGGGGCAAATCCTGCGCTTGCTGCCCGCGCCACGCCGTTCACGACACAGGATGGCGAGGAGACTGCGCTGATCCTCTACACATCGGGGACGACGGGCGTACCCAAAGGGGCGCAGCTCTCGCATCGCATGATCACCTGGAACGCGATCAACACGCAGGTGACATGGGGTCTGCGCGAGACCGACATCACGCCGATCAGCCTGCCGTTCTTTCACGCAGGTGGCCTCAATGTGCTAACGACGCCGCTCTATCACTGTGGCGGCGCCGTTGCGCTGCTGCGCGACTCCGAGCCGGGCGCCGTGCTGCAAACCATCGAACGCGAACGCTGCACTCTCGTCTTTACCGTGCCGACCGTCTTTCAATCGTGGCAGGCGCATCCGGCGTTCGCCTCCACCGATTTTTCGTCGGTGCGCTTCTGTGTGACGGGTGGCTCCTCCTGTCCGCTGCCACTGATCACCGGCTATGCCAAGCGTGGGCTGGTGTTCTGCCAGGGCTACGGTCTGACGGAGGTGGGCGTCAACTGCTTCAGCCTCTCGCCAGAGGATGCGCTGCGCAAGATCGGCGCGGTCGGGCTGCCCATCTTCCACTCGCAGGCGCGCATTGTGGATGAGGACGAGCACGAGGTCGCGCCTGATGTGGTTGGCGAACTGACGCTAGCTGGCCCGCATGTCTGTTCGGGCTATTGGCGCCGCCCCGAAGCGACGGCTGAGGCGTATCGCAATGGCTGGTGGCATACTGGCGATCTGGCCCGGCGCGACAGCGACGGCTACTACTATATCGTCGGGCGCAAGAAGGATATGTATATCTCCGGCGGCGAGAATGTCTACCCGGCCGAGATCGAGGGGCTGCTGGTGACGCATCCGGCCATCGCCGACGCGTCGGTGATCGCCCAACCCGACGCCCGCTGGGGTGAAGTAGGTGTCGCGGGGGTGGTTCAGCGCACGCCAGGGAACATCAGCGCCGAAGAGGTGATCGCCTTCTGCGATGGCAAGCTGGCGCGCTTCAAGCTGCCGCGCCGGGTCGTCTTTGCAGACGCACTGCCGCGCAACGCGATGGGCAAGGTGGTGAAGGCCGAGCTACGGGCACGCTATATTCCCGCCGCCGAAGCATAGTCCTCAGCTTCCCAGATAGAGTTCGCGCACGGCGGAGTTATTCGCCAGCTCAGCGGTTGAGCCTGTCAGCGCGATTGTTCCCTCTTGCAGCACATAGGCGGTGTTGGCGACTTCGAGCGCCTTGTGGGCGTTCTGCTCCACCAGCAGAATCGTCAGCCCCTCGGCGCGGTTGAGCTGCTGGATCACGTCGAACACCGTCTCCACCACAATTGGCGCCAGCCCATGCGACGGCTCATCCAGTAGCAGGATACGTGGACGCGACATCAGCGCGCGGCCAATCGCCACCATCTGGCCCTCGCCACCGCTCAGGCTCGCCGCTGGCGCATCCAGGCGATTCTTCAGGCGCGGGAAATAGTCAAGGATGCGGCTGATGTCCTCCGCCAGCTGTGGTCCGGCGCGCTGAGTGAAGGCGCCCATCAGCAGATTTTCGCGCACGGTGAGCGACGGGAAGAGGTCGCGCCCCTCCGGCACGAGCGCCATGCCGCGCCGCACACGCCGTTCCACCGCCAGACGCTCAATCGGGTTTCCATTGAGCGTCATCGTCCGGCAACGCGCGCGGATCAGACCTGTGAGGGCGCGGAGCAGCGTCGTCTTTCCAGCGCCATTGGCCCCCAGCATAGCGACAATGCTCTGCGACGGAACCTCGAAGGAGACATCGCGCAGGACTTCAAGCGCGCCATAGCCTGCGCTCAGTCGCTCAACCTTCAGCATGTCAACCCTCCCCTTCACCTACGCTGGTGGCCGACGGCGAAGCTGAACTGCTTACGACGCCACTCGTACCTATGCCGGAGCGACCGAGATACGCCTCCTGCACGCCGGGGTCGCTGAGGACGACGCCGGGCGTCCCCTCGGCAAGTTTGCTGCCGTAGTTGAGCGCGCAGACGTGGTCGGCGGCGTCCTGCACCAGCCGCATATTGTGTTCGATCACCACCAGCGTCGTCCCCAGTTCGTCGCGCCAGTGGCGCAGATTGCTGGCGAGGCGCTCGACATCGGCATGCGCCATCCCAGCAGCAGGTTCATCTAGCAGCACCAGGCGTGGCCGCACGACCAGCGTCCGCGCCACCCCCACGAGTTGCTGAATGCCAAACGGCAACGCGCCCGCCACCGCATCGGCGTAGGGTTGCAGATCGAGCAGCGCCAGCGTTTCGTGCGCCCGCGTGCGCGCCTGCGCCTCCTCACGCGCCGAGAATCCTACAGGCAACAGCGCCCGTACCAATCCGGTGCGCAACTGCGCATGCTGGGCGGTCAGTAGATTCTCGAGCACCGTCATCGAGGCGAAGAGTTGCAGATTCTGGAAGGTGCGTGAGATCCCGAGCGCGGCGCGCCTGTCGCGACCCAGTGGCAGCAACTCCGTCTCGCCGAACCTGATGGCGCCACTGGCGGGCCTGACGAAGCCACTGATGCAGTTGAGCACCGTCGTCTTGCCAGCGCCGTTGGGGCCAACCAGCGCGAATATCTGCCCTGACGCAATGCTGAGATCGAGCGCGTTGATGGCGACCAGGCCACCAAAGTGTACCGTCAAGCCCTGTATCTGAAGCAAGGGGGAAGTGTTCGTCATGCGGCGCCTCGCTTCAGGATGCGCTGTGCGCCCAGTTGCGCCCAGGTTCGCGCCAGTGGAAAGAGGCTGCGCAGTCCGCCGGAGAAGAAAATCAGCGCCAGCAGCAGCAGTAGCCCATAGATGCCCGTCGTCAGCGTGGCTATCTGCATCTGCGCCGGACCGACAACCAGTGGATCGGGCAGTTGCCCCAACATCAGCGGCAGAAAGCCGACAAAGATCGCGCCGAGGATCGAGCCGCTGATGGAGCCAAGCCCTCCGACGATGATCATGGTGAGAAAGGCGATGGTCTGATCCGTGCTCGACATCGAGGAGCTTGCCGTGGTCGCCCAGGTGGCATAGAGGCCGCCCGCCAGCCCCGTCAGCACAGCGCTCACCACGAACGCCAGCAGCTTGTAGCGCGTCAGGTTGACGCCAAACGACTCAGCTGCTACCTCGCTCTCGCGGATCGCCAGCCAGGCGCGGCCCACCCGTGAGCGCAGCACGTTGTACCCCAGCAGCAGGATTGCCGCCGTAAGCGCCAGGATGAAATAGTAGAGCGGATGGTCGTCGGTGAGCAGCGCGGGCAGCGTATTGAGGTCGTAGTTCTGCCTGCCCGCGGTAGTGTCCCAGAGATCGAAGAGCGAACCAGCGATCACCACCAGGCCCAGCGTGGCAATTGCCAGATACGCGCCAGATACGCGTAGCGCCGGACCGCCGACGACAATGCCCAGCACAGCCGAGGCTCCCATCGCCACCAGAATGCCCACCCAGTACGGCTGGCCGAGGTCGTTGGTGAGCCATGCCAGCAGGTAGCCACCGACGCCGAAGAAGGCGGCATTGCCCAGCGAGGGCTGCGCCGCGTAGCCCGTCAGCACGTTCTGCGCAAAGGCGGCGATCACGAAGATGCCAATCAGGCTTATCCTGTGAATCTGGAAGTCGGAACTGAAGCCAAACCAGAAGTCGAAGATTGTCGGGACGAGCGCCAGCAGGAGTAGCAGACCAAGCACCGCCAGCGCGCCGCGCCACTCCAGCAGACGCGACCGCCAGCCGTCGTTGCGCATGCTGCGGTCCGGCGCCGAGGCCATTGAGTTCGTCAGCGCCGCTGGTGGGGCGCTCTCCCCGGTGTGTTGGGTCGGCATACAGTCCTCCCCCGTTAGACGCGCCGCAGAAGTGCGCGGCCAAAGAGCCCCTGTGGGCGCAAGAGCAGCACCAGCACAAAGCCGCCGAAGATCAGCGTCTCGCGGATGCCGGGGTCGCTGATGTTGAGCGCGCCAAGCGTGTGTCCTGCCAGCAACAGCGCCAGCAGATTATCCGCGACGCCGATCACAATGCCACCGATCAGCGCGCCCGGTAGGCTGTCGAGTCCGCCAAGCACTGCGCCGACAAACGCCAGAATCAGAATCGGGTCCATGAACTGTATATCGAGAATCTGGCTCTGGCTGGCCAGCAGAATGCCTGTCAGTCCCGCGACCAGCGCGCTCAACGCCCACACCAGCAGGAACATCAGGCTCACCGGAACTCCCATCAGCCGCGCCACCGCCAGATTATCCGCTGTCGCGCGCATGGCCACTCCTAACCGCGTGCGGGTCAGGAACTGGCTGAGGCCAATCATCACCAGCGCCGTGACGCCCAGGATCAGGCCGTCAACGGCGGAGATGTAGACGCCGCCGATCCGCAGCGCCATACCCTCGAATGGTGTGGAGAAATGTTCGGCCTGCGTGAGTTGCGGCCAGAGTTGCATGGCGATGGTCTGGAGCACCAGCGCCAGCGCCAGCGTCGCAATCGCTTTGGTGAAGACGGGTGTGTGCATCACCGGGCGCGCAAAGAGCCGCTCGACCACTGCGCCAAACACCAGCGCAAAGAGCAGTGTCAACGGCAGCGCCAGCCAGAAGCCGATGCGCGGGCCTGTCATGAGGATATACATGAAGCAGGCGCAGATTGCGCCGATAGTCCCATAGGCGAAGTTGAGCACGCCTGTGGTGCGGTAGATCAGCACGATTCCCAGCGCCAGCAGCCCATACAGACTGCCGGTTACGATCCCCTCGAAAAGTACTTGCGCGAAGGCCACCACGCGGACCACCTCCTGCGGCGTTCTGCGCTCCACTGCGCTCTACCGTGACGCCGGCCTGAAACATGACTCATTTGTCATGTTGACGCAATGATGCCATATTGCGTCACGCTTGTCAAGGCACATTGAAAGATTGGGTCTGGTTCAGCGCCTGTGGGGGATCAGTTGCAGGTTGGCCACGAGATCGAACACCCTGAAAAATTGCCCCTTGACAACGTTTCTGCTTTGGGGTAGCTTATATGATACATGATTCAGTTGTCATGTACGGGATTCTACATCAATGCATGAAGCGCCTGAAACGATGGCTGCGCCTGAAACGACGGTGAACCGGTCACTTGTAGGCCGGCATGTGGCCAACGGCCAGCAACGGCCAGGCGCAGTAACAGGAACTGCGACTACAGTGTTGTCTCGCAGAAAGGGGACCTACGCGACATGGGACTTCTCTCTTGGTTCGGGTCACGCGGGGTACGGCGGCGATATGCGATGGGAGCAGTGGCGGC
Source organism: Ktedonobacterales bacterium (assembly GCA_039924685.1). Lineage (GTDB taxonomy): Bacteria > Chloroflexota > Ktedonobacteria > Ktedonobacterales > JADMIN01 > JBDTAI01. The sequence goes on along the minus strand of JBDTAI010000016.1, from coordinate 917 downwards.
GGCGCTGGTGGGCCTGACGCTGACAAGTTGCGCGCCCAGCGGATCGGGGAGTGGCGCATCAGCGCCAGGCGTAACCAGCGACACGATCACCATCGGCGCCGTACTCGATACCACCGGCCCCATCAAGGCCATCTGCACGCCGATCTATCAGGGCGATCAGCTCTATATCAACAAGATCAATGCGGCGGGCGGCATTCATGGGCGTAAAATCAAGCTGGTGCAGGTGAGCGATGGCGGCGACGCCACCAAAACCAAAGACGCTGTGCGTCAGCTCGTCGAGCAGGATGGCGTCTACGCGATCTTCCAGGTCTGCGGCTCAGGCAACGCCAATGTCGCCGAGAGCTACACCAATCCCAAAGGCATTCCATTCGTCGATCCAATTGGCGGTGGCGCGCAGTTCAACGACGCACAGGGCAATGCGCTGCCCTGGGTGTGGATGACGCAGCCGAACTATGGCGACGAGGGCCATGTGCTCGGTAACTATGCGGCACAGACGCTGCACGCCAAGAAAGTTGCGCTGCTCTATGAGGATGACGTGCTGGGCTTGCAGCAGAAGACCACGCTCGGCGAGTCGCTTCAGAAGTATGGCGGATCGCTGGTTGCCTCGGTAGGCTACAAGTACACCCAGACCGACTTCACGGCGGCGCTCCAGACGCTCAAGGCTGCGCAGCCCGACCTGATTGTCCTCAATGGCCTGCCCGGCCCGACGGCTAAGTTCATTCTGACGGCGGCGCAACAGGGCTACCGACCATCTCTGGGCTACGTGGCGAACTACCCGATGTCGGACAACTCCTGGGCCAAGCTGCTCGGCCCGGCGGGCGAGGGCGTCTACGTCAGCGGCTACTCCGATGTCAACACGCCCATCGGCAAGCAGTATCTGGCGGCGACGGCTAGTGATCCGGTCTTTAGCGCCTACA
>JBDTAI010000015.1:0-2786 GCA_039924685.1 Ktedonobacterales bacterium | reverse complement strand
CGCCTGCATCTTGATCGAATCGTCAACGAACTCCACCATCGAGTGGATGATGCTCTGCGGGTGGACCACTACCTCGATGCGCTCATACGGCATGTCGTAGAGCCAATGCGCCTCGATCACTTCCAGTCCCTTGTTCATCAGCGTGGCGGAGTCAATCGTGATCTTCGGCCCCATGCGCCAGGTCGGGTGCGCCAGCGCCTGCTCCACGCTGACATCGCGCATCTGCTCCAGCGTCATCTTGCGCAGCGGCCCACCAGAGGCCGTGATGATCAGTTTGCGCACCTCGGCGCCGCCACGCTCACCGCGCAAACACTGCCAGAGCGCGCTGTGTTCGCTATCCACCGGCAGAATCTCAACGCCCAGCCGCTTCGCCTCAGCCATCACGAGATGCCCGGCCATTACGAGCGTTTCCTTGTTGGCCAGCGCAATCGCCTTGCCCGCGTGCATCGCCGCCAGCGTCGGGCGCAGCCCCACGAGTCCCGATGTAGCCGCCACCACCATATCGGCATCGGGATGCGTCGCCGCCGTGGTCAGCGCCTCCAGCCCATGCAGCGCCTGTGGCAGCCGCTCATGCAACTGGCGAATAACATGCGGATCGTCGCTGGCGCAGACCACCAGCTTCGGCGCAAACTCACGGACCTGTTCGGCGAGTAGCGACACATTGCTGCGGGCGGCCAGCGCAACGACCTCGAAGCGGTTGGGATAGGCCCGCACGACATCGAGCGTCTGTTGGCCGATGGAGCCGGTGCTGCCCAGCACTACCAGCCGTCGTGGATGTTGGGATGGTGAGAGTTGCGCGCCGCTCATGGTCTTCCTCATGCAGTCAGGTTCCAATGGGGACTTCAAGGCGTGTTGTCGTCATGTTACGGCAGATTGTACCACAGGGGGTGATCGGGGAATAGGAGGTAGCAGGCAAGGCGGCGGGCGAAGGATCGTGGTCTGAAGGCCACAGGTAATCCCGAATGGCGGACGCCGTCGCGCGGCCCGGCCAGCGGCTGAAGACGCGCCTGAAGTCCCTCGCGGGACGCGAAGCCTGCCTCCGCAGACTGGATCTAATCCCCGGTTGCTGATACATCGCCGCGTTGGTACTAGCAGAGCGTATCGGACATGATATGATGAGCAGGATATGATTGATTGCACTGAACCTATCTCAGCCCGCGCAGGCGGGCTTCGTGGCCGCTAGGCCCGAAGGCGCGGGTTTACCCGCTGGCCGAAGCCATTGACCGACCAACCGCCGCCCGCCGACATGGCATAGAGAGGACCAGCCAGTATGCATATTCTCCACGCGCCGGAAATCTATATCGTCGGACGCCAGGCGCTCGATAGCGCGGAGGTGCAGCGTTTCCTCGACGACTCCGAAACCGAGTGGATCACCGACTCGGAGCGCGGCTCGGAACTGATCGCGGAGCTGGCGGGCAGAGTGTGTTATGAATCGTTCGGCGAGAAGCAGTTTCGCAAGACCAACGCCGACTATCTGGGCAACCTGATCAACCAGGGCCACGGCTCGGTGCTGGAACACGCCGTCTGGGATTTCCTGATCACGGGCGTCTCGCGCAGTCTGACGCATGAACTGGTGCGGCACAGAACTGGCGTCGCCTACTCACAGCGGTCCCAGCGGTATGTAGACGAGTCGGCGGCGAACTACGTCGAACCGGCGGTGATTGCCGCCGACCCCGAACTGCACGCCCATTGGCTCAAGACCGTCGAGCAGGCGCATCAGGCGTATAGCGAACTTGTAGAAATGCTGGCGGCGCGGGTCCAGCGGGACCATCCCGATCTCCCGCGCACACAGCGGCGCAAGATGGCGCGTGAAGCGGCCCGCAGTGTGCTCCCCAATGCCGCCGAGACCAAGTTACTGTTCTCCGCCAACGCCCGCGAGCTGCGCTGGATCATCACCCTGCGTGGTGGCGAGGGGGCCGAGCCAGAGATACGGCGGCTGGCGGTGAAGTTCGCCCGCATCATGCGCGAGGAGGCGCCCAACCTCTTCGGCGACATCGAGATCGTCACGCTGGCCGACGGCACGGAAGGCACGCAGGTTGGCCATCTGAAAGTATAAACTGCAAACGAGAAGGCAAGCGGGAAGATATGTTCATCACCTTTGAGGGCGGCGAGGGCGCAGGCAAGACGACACAGGCGCAACTGCTGGCTGACCATCTGCGCGCTGCTGGCTACACGACGCGGCTCACCCGTGAACCTGGCGGTACACCATTGGCGAGCGCAGTAAGAGCCATTTCACTCCATCCTGATGAAAGCCTTCACGCACTTGCGTCAGTGGGTCTTTTGTCAAAGGAGCTATTAATTGCTAATCAACCTACAGAACCTATTTTGCCACTTACTGAAGCTCTTTTGCTATCTGCCGCTAGAGCACAACACGTTGCTCACATACGAGATTGGCTAGCGGGCGGAGATACAGTGATTTGTGACAGGTTTGCAGATGCGACCATTGCATATCAAGGATATGGACGAGGTTACGATGTAGATGCCTTACGGCTGTTGGAAAGACTTGCAACAGGAGGTCTCAACCCTGATTTGACCATACTGCTTGACATACCAGCAACTGAAGGCTTAAGGCGCAAACTGTTGGCCCGCGCTAAAGGAGGTGAATGGAACAGACTCGATAAAGAGGAAGTCGCTTTCCACGAGCGTGTCCGTGTAGGCTATCTTTCTCTCGCACAAAAGGAACAAGGTAGATGGTCTGCAATAGATGCTACCCTTCCCACGAATGTTATGATGGAGCTTATTTGGAAGACGGTGAGTGCGTTACTTCTCAACTGAAACAAGGAAGT
>JBDTAI010000014.1:0-4893 GCA_039924685.1 Ktedonobacterales bacterium | reverse complement strand
GGCGCCAGGGTTCGCCTGCCAGATGGCGTCGCTAACGGCGCCATATCATCGAGCGGGACGATTGCGCGCTGTTTGCCGCTGCCGTGCCTGGCAGGCGGCTGCGCCTGGGTGACGATACGTGAGCGGGCTAGTGTTGGGCGATCAACTACAGCATCGTCGGCCCGTTCGTCCCATGTGCCACGTGCGTGCCACCCGTCAACCTCATCCCGCTTACTCCACGCACCCGCATCTGGCGTCGATGGATTGAAGTTGCGGGCATGCCATGCGCCGGGCTGCGAGGATGTCGAGGATTGCGCGGCGCGTAAAGCATGCGAGGAACGCGAGGAGACACTGGGTAGTGTCAACGTTGGTCGGATGATGGGCGCTGGTTCGGCGTCATCCCCCTCGTATGCGTCGTAGGAGGAGTCGAGAGAGGCGTCAACGGGATCAGCGGTTCTGGGTGGTCCACGGCGCATAGGTCGCCGGGACGCTGCGCGCTCCCTTCCCGATCCTGCCATTGACCCCTCCCCATCATTGCTGGGCTGAGTTGGCGCCCACTTCCTGTGTCGCCTACATCATACACAACTCCACCTTTCTTGCTCGAAAGCGGGACCAAGGGGCTATCGCATTGCGCTCAACCAGTTCCCCGACCGGCATGCGTCCACAGTCAGGGTGATGTATGTGGTGGCCCCTGCTTGATGCGCGCATGCACGATGTCGAGCGACGACTCATCCGGCATAAAGCCCTCCTGCCACCAGGTCACACCCGCAGCGGCATACGCGTCGAGAAATGCCGTAGCCGCCGACGGGTCCATCTCGCCGACGTATCCCGCGCAGATCACATCGTAGGGGCGCGTATCGTCAATGCCCTCAGCGGCGCGTTGCTCATGGATGTAGGCGAGCATGGCGCGGATGTCGTCAGGCCGCATCGGCTGCTGATCTTTGCGGATTGGCGCCACACCATCCCAGCGGGCGGCGCGGCGGAACGGACGCTTGTTGGGCCAGACGCCCGCCACCCAGATGGGGATGCGCGGCTGTTGCAGTGGCGTTGGATCGTAGCGCGCCTCACGAATGGTGTAGTGGTCGCCATTGTAACTAAACGGCTGGCCGCTCCACAGGCCTGTGAGCACATCAAGTCCCTCATTCAGCATCGCGCCATGCAGCTTATCGTCTGGCGACTCACCATAGGCGCTAAACTCGCGCCCGAAGTCGCTGCCAATGCCGACCCCCAGGATCAGCCGCCCATTCGAGAGCCGATCGAGCGTGACGGTCTCGCGCGCCAGCTTCCACGGACGGCGGCGCGGCAGTGGTGTCACCAGCGGGCCGAGCAGGATGCGCTGTGTCCTCATCGCCATTGCCGTCAGCGCCAGCCAGGGATCGCAGGCGGGCGAGGGCCAGTCGGAGCCGATGTGGTCCCAGAGGAAGAAGCCATCCCAACCGGCCTCCTCGGCCTCATGCGCCAGTTCGGCCAGTGCGCGGGCATCGCCGAAGACGCCAAAGTTGGGAACGTTGATCGCAAATCGCATGATGTATCCCCTCTCGTATATGATTATCGGGCGGCGCCTTGATAACATCTGTGCTGGGGACTACCTGCCGCCCAAGGACCAGCATACGTCGTCATACCTGACATCAAGTGTCAGGTAATCAGTGGCAATAACTATCCTGCGTGGATAGCGACAAGTAGCGACAATCGCATGATCTGGGTGTATGCTGGAGGCGCAGCTTTGGGCGCCCGGACAATCACTCATGGGGGAATCAGCATGTCATTCTCAGCATCATCCTCGTCGTCAGCATCTTCAATTACAGATGCCACGGCACCCACCGCGCAACCACCTGCGCCACTTGCCACCCGCATGCGTGCCTGGCTGGCGGGCGAGAACGGCCCGCTGGCGCTGCTGGCGCTCATCTATTTTGTGACGCATATGCTGGTGGCGGGCAACTATGGGTACTTCCGCGATGAACTCTACTACCTCGAAGGCGGACGTCATCTTGCCTTCGGCTATGTGGACTTCGAGCCAGTGATCGCTGTGCTGGCCGCGCTGATGGACGCGCTGACACGCGACAACCTGGTGGCGATCCACGTCATACCAGCGGCGGCGGGCGCATGCCTGGTCTTCGTCACCGGGCTGATGGCGCGCGAGCTGGGCGGCGGACGTTTCGCGCAGTGGCTGGCGGCTCTGGGCAGCGCGGTCACGCTGGTCTTTCTGGCGACCGGCTCGATCTTCTCGATGGACATCCTCGACGCGCTTCTGTGGACGCTCTGCGCCTACATTCTGATTCGCATCCTGCGCCGCGATCAGCCGCGACTCTGGCTGCTCTTCGGGCTGGTGGCGGGTATCGGCCTGATGACCAAGCTGACGATTCTGTTCTTTGGGTTGGCGGTGGTGGTCGGGCTACTGCTCACCCCCGCGCGTCGTCTCTTCCGCACACGCTGGCCTTGGCTCGGTGGGTTGATCGCGCTGGTCATTTTCTCGCCCTTCATCATCTGGAACGCCGTCAACGGTTTCCCGACCTGGGAGTTCTGGCATCACTATGGCGGCCTCTCCGGTGGTGGGCCGCTTGGCTTCCTCGCCAACCAGCTCTTCGCCATCAACCCGTTCAACCTGGGGCTGATCGTCGCCGGACTGCTCTTCTACTTCCGTGGGCCACAGGGCAAGCCCTATCGTGCGCTGGGCTGGGCATATGTCTTCCTCTACGTCGTCTTCACGATCATCAACGCCAAGTCGTACTTCCTGACGCCCGCCTATCCGCTGCTCTATGCTGGTGGCGGCGTGGTTCTGGCGCGTGGCGCCTGGCGACCGGGACGCGCCTGGGCGAAGCCTGCCCTGGCAATCTATGCCGCGATACTGATTCTGAGCGGGTTGCTGCTGGCGCCACTGACGATGCCGGTGCTGTCGCCGACGACGTATGCGCAGACCTATGGCCACCTGACCTTTCTGGGCAATGGCGGCGCGGGCCAGCAGACAGCAGGCATCTATCCGCAGTATCTTGGCGACAGGTTCGGTTGGGATACCATGACGGCCCAGGTGGCGCAGGTCTACAATAGCCTGCCACCCGACGAACGCGCCCAGGCGTGCATCTTCACCGACAACTACGGCGAGGCCAGCGCCATCAACTTCTTCGGCCCGCAGTATCATTTGCCGCCTGCCATCAGTGGTCACAACAACTACTATCTGTGGGGGCCGGGCGCGTGCAGCGGCAAGGTGCTGATCACGGTGGATGAGGCGCAGAGCGACCTGCAAAAGTCGTATGGCAGTGTGGTCCAGAAGGGAACCATCACCTGTTCCTACTGCATGACCTATGAGGACAACCTGCCGATCTACGTCTGCACGCAACCCAAAGTCAGTGTGAGGGATGCCTGGCGCACCGTCAAGCACTTCAACTGAGTCGGCATGCCAGTAGGTGAGCGGCGCCTGAATACCAGTGTATAATGTAGAGCAAGCTATTTCCTGCTATGGAAAGAGTCTTGCTCTACTCGCTGCATGCCGACATCAACACTTCCCCAGAGGTGAGACCGAAAAGGTGAGACCGAGGCGGCTGATCTCGTGCCCTGAAGGCGTCATATTCCAGGCCATACTCTAGAATGAGGAGCATACAAGTGAAGACGACACGTGAGAAGCTCGAAGAACTGCACCGCCTGAAAGGCGAGGCGCAGCAGGGCGGTGGCGAGAAACGCATCGCCGCGCAGCACAAGAAGGGCAAACTCACCGCCCGCGAGCGCATTGACCTGCTGCTCGACGCTGGCACGTTCCACGAACTCGACGCCTTCTCCACGCACCGCGCCAGTGACTTCGGGCTGGGCGAACAGCGCATCCTGGGCGACGGCGTGGTGACGGGCTATGGCAAGGTGGATGGGCGGCTGGTCTACGTCTTCTCGCAGGACTTCACCGTCTTTGGTGGCTCGCTGGGTGAGGTGCACGCCGAGAAAATCTGCAAGCTGATGGACCTCGCCATGAAGAGTGGCGCCCCGGTGATCGGCCTCAATGACTCCGGCGGCGCGCGTATTCAGGAGGGCGTGGTGAGTTTGGGCGGCTATGCCGACATCTTCCTCCGCAACACGCTCGCCAGCGGCGTGATCCCGCAGCTTTCGGCGATCATGGGGCCGTGCGCGGGTGGCGCGGTCTATTCGCCCGCCATCACCGACTTCATCTTCATGGTGGAGGGGACGAGCTATATGTTCGTCACCGGCCCCAGCGTCGTCAAGACGGTGACCCACGAAGACGTGACCTTCGATCAGCTTGGCGGCGCGACCACCCATAACGCTATCAGTGGTGTCGCCCACTTTGCCGCCCCCAACGAGCAGGCGTGCATCCACCAGATACGCACACTGCTAGGGTATCTACCCTCCAACAACCTCGACGATCCGCCAGTCGTCGTCTCCAGCGATCCTGTCAATCGCAGCGACGAGGCGCTCGACACGATCATCCCCGACAACCCCAACAAACCCTATGACATGAAGGACATCCTCACCAGCGTGCTGGATCGCGGCTCGTTCTTCGAAGTACAGGAGCAGTGGGCGCGCAACATCGTCGTCGGCTTCGGGCGACTGAATGGGTGTCCTGTCGGCCTGATTGCGCAGCAGCCGAATATGCTGGCGGGCGTGCTGGACATCAACGCCTCGGACAAGGCCGCGCGCTTCGTGCGCTTCTGCGACTGCTTCAACATTCCGCTGGTGACGTTCGTTGATGTGCCGGGGTTTCTGCCAGGGACGTCTCAGGAGCATGGCGGCATCATCCGCCACGGCGCCAAGCTGCTCTTCGCCTACTGCGAGGCCACGGTTCCCAAAGTGACGGTGATCACCCGCAAGGCGTATGGCGGCGCGTACTGCGTGATGTGCTCGAAGCACATCGGGGCCGATCTGAACGCCGCCTGGCCGCTGGCGGAGGTGGCGGTGATGGGCGCGGAAGCGGCGATC
>JBDTAI010000013.1:0-3937 GCA_039924685.1 Ktedonobacterales bacterium | reverse complement strand
GTGATCAACCCTTGATCCTGCAATGCACTGAGGCGCGCGTAGGCGCGCGAGCGGCTGACGCCCGCCAAGAATGCGATCTCCTCGACGCGGAGCAATGGGAAACGCAACAGCCAGCGTAACAGGTCATCTCGCATAGTGGCGGGTGCCGATGGAGCAGGGGATGCGGCACGATCCGACGGTGGCTCTACTGGGATGATTGGAGTGTTCATTCGCGAGAGCCTCTTTCATCCTGTCCATCTTGGCTATCGTAGTCGTCTGGAACATCTGGCGGTGCGCCCGCGTTGCTGTCGGACGCCTCAGGTGCCTGGCTGTGCGGTGACACGCTCGCTGACGCCGCATCTCCGAGTCCTGCCCACAGGTCAGCCGCAGCGCTCAGCGTTGCACCAGGCGTACCCGTTGTAGGTGAAGTGGAACGACGACCAGTTCGGCTTTTCTGTCGCGTACGTGCAGTCCTCGTGCTATCGCTGCCTTCGGAAAGAGAATCGACTGGCGCCTTGTTAGGTTTGCCAGCAGAAGGGCTGGCGGGGACTGGCGGCGTTCCAAATACCATCGGAGAGGTAGATGCAGATGTGGAGGCGCCTACACGGAGTTCATGTGGTGGTAAGTAACGCGCTGCTGCCTTGGCCAGAGCCGCGTCCACCTCCGCGAGTGGACGCGCATAGCGTACCTGCGCACGGTGGCGGAGATACTGCGCGTGGTCGTCCTCACCCCTGTCTGGCGGATCGAGCGCCAGAGAAAAGACGGGCAGCCGTTTCCCCTGAAGCGTCAGTTTGGCGTAGCAGGAGAAGTCATCCTGGTTGATGAGATCAGTCACATCGACGGCTTCGTCGAGTTCGCGGGTCAGCGTCCGCGCGTCGTCGGCGCTGACGGCGAAGGCGTAGAGCGCATCCACGTTGGCGAGCACGGTGGGTCGTAGGGTCGGATCGAGCGCATCCAGGTGCGCAAGCGCCTGCGTTGCCAACGCGAATGTGCCGCCGAACTTGCGCAACTCTGAGAGCATCGCCGCGTAATCCACGCCCAGAATGCTCTGGAACTCATCTACCACCACCAAGAAGCGCCGACGTGTCTCAGGCGCCAACCGCGCCTGCTCTTCCAGGCTCACTTGCAGCGCGCCCAGCAGGGTCGCGCCGACGAGGGTCGCGGTATCGGCGCCCACCACACCCTTTGCCGTGTTGACCAGCAAGACCTTGCCGTCGCGCACAATCTCTACGAGGTCGAGCGTTGAGCGGCCTTGTCCCACGATGCGCCGCGCCACCCGGCTGCCCGAGAACGCGGCCATCTTCGTCAGCACGGGATTGATGATTTCGAGCTGCAGGCGCGGATCGAGAGGCTTGTAATAGTGCGTCCACCAGGTATGCAGCGCCTGATCGCGGACCAACGTCAAGACGTCACGGCGGAAACCCGGCGCCGAGAGAATCGGCGCGACATCGAGCAACGTAAATTGCTGGTCAGGACCGTGTTGGGGATCGGCGGCGACGAGCGCCTCGTTGGCTTCATACAGCGTCTTCAGCGCATATTCGAGCGCGTTCTGCATGCGGGGACCCCAGAAGCGCTCCCAAATCTGGGCCAGAATGTGCAACAAGCTTTCGACGGCCTTGTCGCGGTCACGCCCAAGCAGGGCATCCAGCGGATTCAGCGCGACCGGGTAGGCCGTATCCGAGAGGTCCACCAGGACCACATCTTCACGCCGTGCGGCAGGGATGCAGCCGAGCAGGCGTGTGACGAGATCACCATGTGGGTCGACCACGACCAGCCCCATACGGGTGTCCTGACCGGCGGTTCGGTGAATCGTCGTATTGGGCCGTTGCGCTCCTGCCACCACAGTGCCTGTTGCAGACTTCCCGAAGGTTCCGGCGGTTAGTGAGGGTGATGCGCCAGGAACGGCGCGAGCTGGCGCATCGCTCATCAGCGCCGTACAGGCGAGATGATGGAGCAGCGAGCTTTTCCCTTTGCCGGTTTTGGCGACCAGCAACGTGTTATGCCGCAACGCCTCCGTCGGCAAACATACCGGAACGGTGTGACCAGCATGCGTTGACGCGCCGATGCGATAACCAGCGGCGAGGGGTACGACGGGCGCTAACAGCAGGCGAGCGCGCGTACGTTCGAGCAGGGGGATGTCGGCGTCCCCAGCGGGTAGATGCCAGAGCGCGGCCAGTTCGCGCGCGTTGAGCAGATAGCGTGACCGCAGCGCGCAGCGTGGCCACCGCTGCCCCCACTGCTTTGCTTGTCGCGCGGAAAGGCGACGTGCCACAAAGCCATTCCCACTGGCAAGCGCATGCTGCCGATAGGCGGCAACCAGCGCATCCAGCGCACTGTCCAGCGTCATGATACGTGCATCGGGTGACCGGCGGCGCAGCCATGATGCGCTAAGTCGTTGCCATGACGTCACGTCGCCCCCTGATGCTGCCTCTGATGTCGCTGTCGCAGGCAGTGAAGATAACCGTCGCGCTGTCGGACCGGTTCCTGTTGGCGCCTGTGCCTCCTGATCTGGACCAATCGCCAGCAGGGTGAGACAGCTGCGGGCGGCGAGCCGGGACGTGCGTTCCTCCACCAAGCGCATGTCATACACGGCATGCCGCGTGAAGTGGGCGCGGAGGAGCGCGACACCGATGAGGATCACGACGGCAAGGCCGATGCCTGCGCCTGCCAGCAACAAGTGACGTACATCGCCTTCGTGGTACCAGGTGAGCACTGGGCGCGCTACGGCAGCCACCCCAAGCAGCGCCAGCAACGGTAGTAGTGGAGGGCCACCACTGGCCGACGCGCTACTCGCTGCCGTCCGGGCACGTAGCGCCTCCTGCGCGCGTTCCTGCGCAAGGGGATGCTCAACCGCCAACCGTTGCAGCGACCGTGACCAGGTTTCTGGCGCCGATGCTAGCGCGAGTTGTGCGCCCACCCGCGCGCCAGAAGGGAGGCCATCCATCGCCGCCAGGATGCCCAGCAATGGGTCTACACCCACCTCGCCAAGTTCGCGTTCCGCATACAGTTTGAGCGGCAGATGCGCGCCTGCCCGTGGCGCCAGCGTGACGGCTCGCACCTGTTCGCTTGAGGCAATGTCGAGGGGGTCGTGTGCTAGCGCGTTGGCGTCGTTGGGCGTCGGCGTCGGCGACGAGGTCCCAGTCGTGTTGGCTATCGCTGTGGGCGTTGTTGGGGCGAGCGTAGTCAGCGCTGGCGCTAACGAGACAAGTGGACGTGTGACAGCTTGTGGGGTATGGGCGCGGAGCTGCGCGCCAAGATGCGCCAGACTGCGGGCCGTCGTCGCCCGCACGAGCAGCCGCCGCTCCGTCGCGGTCCCCCAGAGTTCGAGCGCTACCGGCTCCTGCGCCGTCAAGAGCAGTGACTGCGCCAGATTTTCCAGCGCCAGCGCGTCCAGCTGGGCGGTGCGCGGTGACAGAATCTCCGCAACATAGCTCGCCTGGACCGTATGAACCGTACGCCTGGAAACCACTCGCTGAACAATCGCTACGTGGCTGGCCAGACGCTGGCGCAGCGATAGGTGTGGCGACATTAATTTCCTCCTGTTCGCTGCCGGGTGTCAGCATCGGCAAGCGTCATCGCAACCATGCGACGCGCCGTAGGAGACATGACAAGTTCTGACAGATCCTTCGCGTGCTCAGGTATTGGCAGTCGGCGGACTTGTGCGCCGCAGCCTGCCAGCGCCAATTGCGCCTGAAGTCGGGTTGCTCCAGTGTCGCCTGCCACATCGGCGTCGAGCGCCAACCAGATTGGTCCACCCTGCGCTAACGCCATCACCTCGGCGGCTTGCTGCGCATTTGCGTAGGTTCCCACCAGCGCCACGCAAGGCGTCGGCAAACACCAGGCCAGCGCTGTCAACAAATCGAATGGCCCTTCGACCACGACCACGCCACGCGAACGCTGCTGGTTGGAAACTGTGCGCTGCTGCTTGGCAGTGAAACTGGCTGCTTTGGGATGTAGA
>JBDTAI010000012.1:0-4218 GCA_039924685.1 Ktedonobacterales bacterium | reverse complement strand
CAACTGCGTTGAATTACCACTTTGCGCAAGCAGCGCGACGCGCTGGCGGCGCGCAGGGAACCGCGCTTGCTCCACCGGCGAGGTGACATAGCGCGAGCGGATGAAGTTGCGCGTGGCGACTGCGTAGGCCAGGAACTCGCGCTGCTCCGTCGATCCATACTGCTCCACGATGGGTTGCACACGGTCAATCGTCGCCGTCATGTCGTCGGCGGACCAGCTCAACGGCCAAATCTGTGCGAAGTGCAGCGCGATCCACTCCTCACGCCATGCGGGTCGCGGCGGCTCGGCATGCTCCGCCAGGATGCGCAATGCTGCCTGAAACGCTGGACGGACGACGCTATCGAAATGAAAGGTGTCATAGGGATTGCCTGAAGACTGATTCCAGGTATTGCCTATCTTGCGGTATATGCGCCCCTGCTGAAGATACTCCGCTGGCGCGGCGCATGCCAGCGCGCATGTATAGGCGTCACTCGCCTCCTGATAGTGACCTGTCAGGGTCAAGACATCGCCAAGCGCCTCCTGTATGCTGGACGCCAGCGCGCGGCGCCCTTCGTCCTGCGTACTCCCCTGCCCATGCTGTCGTGTATTGAGCAACTCAAGCGCCCGCTCGAAGGCGCGGATCGCCTCCGCATGCGCGTAGATGCGGCTGGCGGCCCCGCCTGCGCGCTGATAGAATGGGATGGCGCGCTCAGGCTGGCCCGCGCGTTCATAGTGGAAGGCGATCTGGCTGCTGACCGTGTCGAGTTGCTCGCCAGCGAGTGATTCATAGGCGTGCGCGACGCGGCGATGAAGCTGCCGCCGTGTGACGGGGCTGAGTGACGTGTAGAGATATTCGCGCAGCTTGTCGTGGGTGAAGTCATAGGTTTCACCCGCCTCTCCATCCTGTTCGCGCACGAGCCGCCGCTGCCAGAGTTCATCCAGCCCGCGCGCCACGGTGTCTGTGTCTTCGTCCTCATCACATGCCTGCGACACCAGCGAAAAGGTGAAGGCCCGTCCGATCACCGCCGCTGCGCTCACCACTGCGCGCGCCAGCGGCGAGAGCTGCGCCAGCCGGGCCGCTAATACACTCTGCACCGCTGGTGGTAGTGTTGATGTTGTTGATGTTGTTGATGTTGTTGATGTTGTTGATGTCGGGCGAGAGCGTAAGGCGCCAGGCTCAGGATGCGCTATGTCTGCGCCGCCTGCGCCCCCCGAACCCGTCGTCCGCGCCATCTCGACGACGAAGAGCGGGTTGCCTTCGGTCTCGGCGTAGAGCGCGTCGCCTTGCGCGTTGGTGAGGGGATGTCCGATGATGTGCTGCGCAAGCGCGGTCGTCTCGGTGTTCGTAAGCGGCTCGAGCGCGATCTCCGTCACCTGATTGTCGCGCCGCCATGCGCCTAGCAAGTGCTCCAAATCACCGCTGTTGGGCGCCTCGCCAGCGCGCAATGTACCGATCAACAGCAGGCGGGCAGATGAATCGAAGCGCAGTAGGTAGCGTAGCCATGCCAGCGTCTCATCGTCGCACCACTGCATATCGTCAAGCAGCAGCAGGCTCGGCTGGCGCGCATTCAGCACTGCGTGGGCCAGCGCCTCGAAGAATCGCTGACGCTGCCAGCCCTCCGTCATGGCGGCTGGTCGTGGCAGCTTGGGGCGCTGCGCCAACACCTCTGGCGTGAGTCGCGCGACCTCGGTCAGCCAGGTGGATTGCAGTGTTGTGAGGCTGGACTGGATTGGGGTGGCGCGCAGCCAGGTGGTGACAGGCGCATAGGCCAATCGTCCCTCGGCGGCATAACAGCGGGCGCTGGCTGTCGTCATGCCCTGGCGGATCACCCATGCCTCCAACTCCTCGGCCAGTCGCGTCTTGCCGATGCCAGCCTCACCGGAGAGGATGACGACATGGGGAGGATCGCCTGTTTCACCCGTGTTTGCACGCCAGGCGTCCTGAAGCTGGCGCCACTCGACCCGCCTGCCCAGCAGTGGCGGAACTGCTTTCCGCACTAATGTGCGCGCATCGGTTGCCGTGGATGGCATTGAGGTACGCTCTGTGCGCATGAGCGTCGCGTAGATCGCCTGGGTGGCTGCGCTCGGCTCCGTCCCCAGTTCGCGTTCGAGAGTCGTGGCGCAGGTATGGTAGACACGCAGCGCCGCCGCGCGGTCGTCTAGCAGCGCGTAGAGACGCATCAACCGGCGATAGGTTGCCTCATGCAGCGCATCCTGGCGCAACAGGCGGCGGGCTGCATTGATGGCGGCAGCGTAGTCGCGCTCCTCTTCCAGCAGGCTCACCAGACGTTCGGCAGCTTGAAGAAAGAGCGTGCGCAGACGGTCACGCTCGCCCAGCAGCCACTCGTCGTAGCATCCGGGCAGCAGTTCGCCGCGATAGAGCCGCACTGCCCGCTCCAGCGCCTGCCGCTGCGTCGCCCTATCATCAGCCTGTTTGGCCTGATCCGCCTGCGCCACCGCCGTTTCAAGTTCCAGCGTATCGAGTGTCCAGGGAGCTTCAGCGTTTGCGGGTGTCCATTGCGCGTACTGCTTGTCGGTGCGCAAAAAGCTGTCGGCGCCTGGCAGGGAGCGGCGCAACTGAAACAACGCCTGGCGCAGATTGGTGTGGGCCTGCGCCTCGGTGGAGTCGGGCCAGATCAGAAAGGCGAGGTGCGCGCGCTGCTGGGGCGCGTCGCTATGTAGCGCGAGGTAGGCCAGCAGCGATTGCGCGCGCTGAACCGTCACGCTCGTCACCGGCGCCTCGCCCAGCGCCAGCCGGAAGTCGCCCAATACATAGATATGAAGGATCGGTTGGGAAGTCGGCGTCATCGGCATCACCATCGCTACTCGTGTGAGGGGTGGGTGGTGACGTTCTCATGGCCCATATCGCCGTCGGTGATTGGCTCCATGCGGCCCTCCTGGGCGCGCTGCAACAGCACGGCGCTGTTGATCAGGCCGATGTGCGTGAACGCCTGGGGATAGTTGCCCAGCAGCGCGCCTGACTTCGGATCGATCTCCTCGGAGAAGAGGCCGAGCGGATTGGCGTATTGCAACAACTGCTCGAAGCGTTCACGCGCCTCGCCCAGCCGCCCTTGCAGACACAAATTGCTGACATACCAATAGGTGCAGGCCAGAAACGCGCCCTCACTCCCTGGCAAGCCGTCATCCGATGAACCCGCGCCGCCCTTGCCGTCGCTCTTGCCGTCGCCCTTGTTGGCCCCAGAGGGACGATACCTGTAGAGCAGGCCGTGATCGCCGGAGAGAAGGCGGTCGGTGACGGTGATCGTGCTGCTCATGCGTGGATTATCGGCTGAGAGGTAGCGTGTGAGCGACATGCGCAGGTTGGCGGCGTCGAGCGTCTCGTCGCCATATGACTGGGTGAAGCTCTGCAACTGGTCGCTATAGCCGTGGGTGGCAATGTCGTTGTGGATCAGTTCGCGGACCTTTGACCAGTGCTCTTGCCACTTCTGATGGCCGTGGTGATCGGCGAGGCGGCAGGCGCGGTCGAGCGCCACCCAGCACATCGCGCGCGAATAGACGAAGGCGCGTGGGGCGCCGCGCACCTCCCAGATGCCGCGATCTTCATCCTGCCAGTGATCGGCGACATAGTTGGCCAGCATCTCCGTCAGGTGGCGCAGGTCACGCAGCGACTCGTTCAGGCGATGCGGATGGCGATAGCCCGACATGCGCACATAGCTGAAGGCGGCGTCGGCGAGTTCACCATAGACATCCATCTGGCGCTGGGTGGCGGCGCCGTTGCCGATACGCACCGGACGCGATCCCTGGTAGCCTTCCAGGTGGGTCAGGTCCTGCTCATCCAGCGCGCCATCGGTCTCGCCACGGATGCTGTACATGATGCGCAGGTCGCGGGCGTCGCGGATTTGCAGGTCGTGCAGGAAGTGGAAGTAGTCACGCGCCTCATTATAATAGCCAAGCTCGCCCAGGGCGCCCAGCGTGAAGGCAGAGTCGCGCAGCCAGGTATAGCGATAGTCCCAGTTGCGCACGCCGCCGATGTCTTCGGGCAGTGAGGTAGTGGGCGCCGCGACAATGGCGCCGGTCGGCTCGAAGGTGCAGAGCTTGAGCGCCAGCGCCGAGCGCAGGATCACCTCTTGATAGGGACCATTATACTGGCACTGGGCAGACCACTCGCGCCAGAAGCTCATCGTCTCATCCAGGTCGGCATCGAGGTCGTGTCGCGGCAGTCGGGCCAGAATCTGGCGGGCCTCGGTCTCGTTGCGGGCATAGTTGAGCGCGGCGGCC
>JBDTAI010000011.1:0-12038 GCA_039924685.1 Ktedonobacterales bacterium | reverse complement strand
AGATAGGCGTTGCGAATGCCTTCTTCCTCATGCGATTATGACGACGCAGACAGACGCGGAGTATCGCAGTCCATCGAGCTATCAGCATCACGCACGCACGTCGCATGGCGTTATGCGCTGGCCTGCGCCATACGCGCCGCCGCGACATATACCCACCCATTCTACTATACGTTGGCGCGAAACACTATAGCTCACCGCCGAAAATACTGAAAACAGACGCTATTTTTGCTGATAGCGGCAAAAATACGCGGACGTTCCACATCGGAGGGGCAGCATGGCAGCAACGGACAAGACGCCACTCACCAAAGGCGACATCGTGGCAGGGCTGCGGCGGCTGGGCGTGCGTCCCGGCGACCTGCTGGAAGTTCACAGTTCGCTCAGGAATCTGGGGATGGTGGAGGGCGGGGCGCCGACAGTGATCACCGCACTGCTTGACACGGTCGGGCCAACTGGTGTTGTCGTGACGCCCACCTATCCAGTGAGTCGCGCCCTCGAGCTTGCCGAAGCCGAACGAGCGCGTGGCATCACCTGGAAGGTGCGCGTACTGTCCTTCGACGATCATACGACGCGTACCGGCATGGGGATCATCGCCGATACCTTCCGCACCTGGCCCGGCGCCATCCGCAATATGTCGTCTTTCTTCTCCTATACAGCCTGGGGACGAGACGCCGCGCGCTTTGCTCTGAGTCTCGAACCTTTGGTGGCGCAAGGTGGCAAGGTGGTGTTGCTCGGCGTTGAGATGGACCGCTGCTCTTGTCTACACCTCGCCGAAGAACGTATCACGCTGCCAGCCGATATACAGGCGCGACTGGCCCTCCCAGACGACATCGCGCGCGACTATCCCGATGAGCAGTGGGGCATTGGCTATGATCCCGAAGCGAACTTTCTGCTGGCCCAGCAAGCGGCTGAGGCGCGCGGCATGATCACCCAGACGACGATAGGCCGGGGCATTGCGCGTTCCTTCGATGCGCAGACGCTCGTCACGCTCTATGAGGACCTGTTGCGCACACATCCCTACGCCGTCTATGGCTTGACCCACCTGCTATGATGGAATCCGGTCCGACTGATACGCTGTATCGCCGCCTGGCCCGCTTATGAATCATCGGCCCTTTGGATACACAGATCTACAGACAGCGACACAGGAAAGGATAGCCGACATGACGTCCGCCGCTTCCCTAACTCCGGCCCCCAAGCCGTCGCGCATCTTCACGGTCGCGTGGATACTGCTGCTGCTCGTTGGGCTGCTCTACATCTTCGCGCCGATCCTCGACTTGCTGGCCGACCGCTCCACCGGCCTGCCCTCCGACCACATGGGCGCCTTCCTGAGCATCGCCGGTATGTCGTGGAGCGCGGCGCAACAGAACGCGCCAGGAATCACACACTACATCACCCAACTGGAGATCGCCTACGCGGCGCATGAACTGGTCTTTGGCATCCTCTTTATCGTCATCGTGGCGATCCCATTGCGCAGGCGGGCGCTGTGGGCCTGGTGGACCTGCTGGGCGGTCATGCTTGCCAACATCACCTACTCGCTCACCTTCGGCGCCCACGATCCCGCCATCCTGGCGCGCAGCCTGATCGCTGACATCGCCGTACCCGTGCTGCTGCTCGTCCTGGCGCCCTTCGTCTTTGCCCGACGCTCGCAAACACCTGCCACGGCCTGAGCGATACGAGAAGTCTAGAGTAGAGAGGGAACCTGCGGACACAGTAGCGCGTTCCTTTCACCAGTGAGCGCATCCCCGCATTCGCATACGAGTGCGCAACTGGCGAAAGGATCACCTGTCATGCCGCCCTTACTAACACCACGAACATCCCCAACATCCCGACACACACGCTACACCTGCCCGCGTCAATCGGCGGGCGTCCTCGTTTTGCTGGTTGCCTGCGCCGTCTTTGCAGCCGCGCTGGTCGGCTGCGCACCGGTTCCAGGGATCGGCGCATCTTTGCCGTCCAACGGCACACCAGTGGCGACACACGCGACACACGGCGGCGGACTGGCAGTCAAACCCTGCGCAGGGCCGATTATAGACGGACATACAACACAGGCGGCTATCATTCTGACGCAGCGGCAGGAGCGGCAAACCATTCAGGCGCAGGTTGGCGATGTGATCGAGGTGCGCCTGCCGGCCAACTACCGTTGGGACGGCATCAGCGGGCAGTTGGGTTCTACACTTGCCATGCGCCAGCCGCAGGGATCACTCGATAACAGTCTGGGCGCGTGTGTGTGGGACTTCGCCGCTGTTCAGCGTGGCGAGGTATTGTTGCAGTTCACCGGCGGCGCCCTCTGCGCGTCTGACGCCCCCTGCCCGATGTATGCGATCATCGCCGAGTTCACGCTGCGCATCAGTTGAGGGTGGCGTCCGCAACGGTGGATACGCGGGCGCGCGCCACAGGTGGCCCCCACAGTTCGCCATCCCCATAGGAGCTGTCACACTACAGCTTGTCCATCACGATCACAGCCATCGCTCAGGGCACTCAGGAGCCTGAGGTGGTGACGAGGAAATTGTTGTAGACGACATGCAGGCTGTTGTCGGTGGTGATGAGACCGACGCCCCCCAAGGAATAGGCGTTGTTGTCCACTTGCCCTACCTGCGCGCCATTGATATAGAAGACAAAGTGGCTGCCGATCGCCCGCACCGTAATCGTATTGCTCACATTCGGTCCCACAGCGATGTGGGTACTGGCGGTTGGCGCCACAATTATGGAACTGTTTCCGTCGGTGAGATTCGAAAACGTCCACTGCCCATTCTGCGTGATGCCAAAGAAATAGCCAGTGGCCACCGAGGCATTTGAAGTGCGGAACAAGATACCGTAGAACTGGCCGCTGGCGCCACTGAGTGCGCGAACGCTGACCGAGACCGTTCCATTCCCCAGCCCGTTGACCGGCGCATAGGTGGTCCAGGCGCCCGCCACTTCATATCCGCCATTGCTGTAGAAGGAATGTGAGGACAATCCCCATTTGCCGGTGGGCGAACGCAGCGTATCCTGGAACTTCACCGCCTCGATGGGTGTGGGGCTTGCGGTTGGCGTGGTATGAGCCCGAACGGTCGGCGCTTTTGTGCTTGAGCCGCCATGCCCGTTGAGCGCCAGCACGGTGACCAATACTACGATCAGCAGCAATGCGGCGGCGCCGATACCTAGCACTTTTGGTTGCTTCAGCAGCGGTCTGAGACGATTCAAGGTTTCTGACGCGCGCGATCCTTCCGGCAGAGGCCAACGAAGTGACGTTGGCGCCGCATCTCTTCCGACCACTGCGGAGCGAACGCGAACCGAAGATGGCGTAGAGCGGCCGTCAGACGCAGGGATCGTCAGGCTATTGCCAGTATCCTCCTCTGCCACTGCACCCGCCTCACCGTTCGTCGCTGGCGGCCTGGAGGCAGCAACTCGCGCTGGTGGGCTTGACAGGGTGCGCCCAGGGCTAGACCCTGCGACCGTCGGAGCGGTGGGGTCCACCAGCGCGGCAGGAGTTGAGGTGGCAAGGAGAGTAGCGCTCGCCGTGATGATCGTCCGCTGTTCCGTGTCGCCCAATGCAGAATCCAGTGCCGCTGCCAGCTCGGCGGCGGTCGCAAAACGATCTTCGGGTCGCTTCGCCAGACACTTCAGAATGACCTCCTCCAGAGCGACCGGGAGAGCAGGGCGCAGCTCCCGTGGTGGAGTTGGAGGCACGTAGATGTGCTTGTAGACCGCTTCACTCAACGACTTTACTCTGAAGGGCTGGGAGCCGGTCGCAACCTCATAGAGCACCACACCGAGCGAGTAGAGATCACTGCGGGCATCGAGCGTCCCACCCTGACACTGTTCAGGCGACATATACGCGGGAGTCCCCATTACCATGCCAGTGGCCGTCAACTCGCTGACCTCATCCACCAGGCGCGCGAGGCCAAAATCGCTGATCTTGAGCCGGTATTCATCATCAGACATGTCATGGCGCCCCACCTCGCTGGGGTCCAATCTATGGAGCAGCAGATTGTCGGGCTTGATGTCACGATGGATCATGCCATGCGCGTGGGCATAGGCTAGACCGTCAGCCGCCTGACGCACCAAATTGACGCCCAGACCCAACGACCACCCATTTCCGGCTGACCGCTGTTTGAGGAGAGTGCGCAGGGAGCCATCAGGGACGTACTCCATCACCATATAGGACGCATCACCCTGCTCCCCAAAATCGAATACGTCGACGATGTTGGGATGCGAGAGCGCGGCTGCCGCGCGCGCCTCGCGCAAAAAACGCGCCTGAAAGGTCGGATCCGCCGCCTGGTTGGCGTGCAATACTTTGATTGCGGCGGGCCGGTTCAGCCGCACATGGACTGCGCGATAGACCTCACCCATACCTCCCACGCCAAGCAGCGACTCGATGCGATAGTAGCCTAATGTCTGGCCAATCAGTTCCAGGTCCGCCATGCGGAACCTCCCTTGTAGCGCCAACGCGGACGTTGACGCGCCACACACAGATACAGCTTTTGCTTGAGAACTGGCGACTACTCGGGCGTTGTTTGAGAGCGCCATTCAGGCGGGGTGAGAAACGACAAAATAGGATGGGTCAGCGCGAATGAAGGTGTGATTGATGATCAGGCAATGGAGTGAGACAGCAAATCAAAGAACATGCTGTATCTCATGCTGTATCTATAGTATACACAGCGCTGGTATGATGCGTAAAGCGTCGGCGCATCCGTGTGATGACAATCACAGGTATAGCCAGAGGAAGGCGGCAGGCACAACAGGGTTTACCATGCGCGTCAGGTGAGGCGTTCTGGCTCTTGCAGGCTCGCCATGCCTCCCATCAAAAGCTGCTATAATACGGTATGCGGCGCGGCATCATTGGGCGCCGCAACTATCCACAAGCGGGCAGTTTCTACAGATGACAGAGGAAAGGCAGTGGCGATAGATGGGCAAGCTGATTGAGAAACTCCAGCAGGTGAGCCAGAGCGGCGGTGGTGGCATGGGCTTTTTCGGACGCGCACGCGAGGCGGAGCGCAAGGCGCGACCAGCCGCCGTGTTGGTGTCGCTCGGCGTGAAGGATGTGGCAGCCGTCGAAGCCGTCGCCAAACAGGGCGCCGACGCCGTGATCGTGACCGGCTGGACACCTCAGAGCGCCGATCTGAGCGCCATCAAGAATGCGCTCGCCAGCAGCCCGACGATCTATGGCGTGGAGCTTGCCGCCAACGTCAGCGGCGATGGCGTCCTCAAGGCGGCCCAAGAGGCGGGCGCCAGCTTCGCCGTGCTGCCTGCCAGCGCGCCTGCCCGCATCCTCTATGAAGAGGTGGAACAGTTTGACCGCGTGGTGACGCTGGACCTGCCCGGTGATGATATGGGGCTGCTGCTGTTGCGCACACAGAGCCTGCTGCCCGCGCAGGTGGCGCTGATGCGGCTCGATATGCCCTCAGCAGCGCTGGCAAACCTGAGCGTCGCCGATTATGCGAAGCTGCGTCTGGTGGCGGAGTCGTTGCGCTTCCCACTTTTGGTGGTCGTCAAGGAAGCGGCTGAGCAGGAGGCGACCAGCATGCTGGCCCGCCTGGGGGTAGACGGTATCGTCCTCGCAGGCGCGGGCATGGCCGCCGCAACACTTGGCGCGCAGGTGCAGGCAGTGCGCGAAGCGCTGGAACACACGCCGGTGCACGACAAGGGCGACTCTTCCGTCTCGTTGGGTGGCCTGATGAGCGCCGCCGGAACGTCGCTGACACCGCCTACCCGCCGTGAGCCAGAGCGCGAACCCGACCCCGAACACGAATGAGCCAGCGCAGCTCCCACTCCCCTGCGCATCAGCGCTGAATCACTGCTCCCTGCGCAAAAGTCACATGCAGGTCATGCGTCAGTTGGCGCAATGTGATACACTCGCTCTGATCGAGTGATCTGGCCGTATTGGACCGTATTGGACGGAGTGGGAGAGCGGCGTCTGATGCGTGACCAACCAGCAGCGGGAGGGACGCAGTGGTATGGGGGTAGATGATCGGGACGTGCGGTATCGGGGGCGTGATCGTTCTGTGGACCGGGGGCGTCGCCTTGACGCCTACGACGACAACGACATCCGGGGCGGACGCGAGTATGACGACGCGCCACCAGCCGGGCGCGCCTCCAACCGGACGCCACGCGGCGCAAACGGCGGCGGCTCACGGAGCGACCGTCCCAGCAGGCGTGACGAGTGGGACGCGCCAACCGTCCGCAATGATCCCTACGGTGGCGCTAGCTCCTCCGGGCGGCGTTCTCGCAGCGATGGCGCCGGAAGTGGTAGCCGCAATGGCCCGTCTGGTCCCCCCCCACGCAGTTCACGTAGCGCGCGCGACGACTATGACGACCGCCCCAGCAGCCGTGATCCACGCGGGCGCTCTGGCGACCGCGCGATGCGCAGTCCAGGGCCACGCGCCGACGCCTGGGACGCGCCCCCCCGCAGTAGCGGCGCTCGTCGTCCACCACCCGACGCTGGCTGGGGCGCAGATGCTCCCGGCACGATGCGCCGCCCACGCCCGGATCGCGAGGACATGGGTGATCCGCGCCGTGGCCCCCGTACTCCGCGTGGAAACATGGCCGGAAACATGGACATGGGCGGACAAAACGGCATGGGGATGGGCATGGGGTCCACGATGCGCGGCCAGGCGCCACGCGGTGGCCTCGCCGGGCGACCAGGCATGGCAGGCGTAGCAGCGGCGGAAGAGCCAGCGAAGAAGCGTGGCATCTCGATAGGCATGATGCTGGGAGTCATTGTGTTGATGCTGGCGATAGGCGTTGGCGGCGCATATGGCTATTTTCTCTTCAGCGTACCAAAGGTGCAGGGAGACGCGCCGAGCGGCACAACACCCGCAAACACAGCGCCCGCGACCACGCCCGCAACCACGCCCTCGACCACGCCCAGCGCCACCAAGTCGCCCCATACGCTCATCTGGGTGATTGTCTGAACCACGCGGGTTGCGTCGCAACGGCTTGACAGCTACACGGCAACGACACGCCAGCCATACAGCGGCAAGAGCAGCCAGTATAACCGTCAGCGCCAGTAAACGCAAACTATCCGGGACGATTTTGGGGAAAGTGTGACACATCCGTATGACAGAGACCACTGAGACCACTGACACTGCGCCTACCTCCGCGCTGGTGGCGCGGCTGCGCGCGGACCTGAAGACGGCGACACGCGAGCGCGATCAGATTCGCCTTGACACAATTCGCATGGCGCTCGACGGCTTCCTTCAGGAAGAGGTGGCACGCAAGCGGCAGGCGCTCTCCGAGCAGGACCGCTGGACCATCCTCGACAAGCAGATCAAGCAGCGCCGTGAGTCGGCGGAGATTTTCCGCAATGCCAACCGGCTTGAAGTGGCGGAGAAAGAGGAGCGGCAGGCAGAGATTCTCGCTGGCTACCTGCCTGCGCGCATGAACGATGACGAGATTCGCGCGCTGGTGACGGCGCTGATCACGGCACAGGGCAAAGACTTCCGTAAGGTGATGCCGCTAGCCTCGAAGGAGACGAAAGGCCGCGCCGATGGCAAGCGCGTCTCCGAGATCGTGCGCGAACTGACGGCATAGCTTCAGGCGCCAGCAGCCTTGCCACAATAATCACAGCATACAGACCCCGAACGAGCATTGCTCCGTTCGGGGTCGCCGTATTGTATGAGCGTAGGGTATGAGCGTAGGGTATGAGCGTAGGGTATGAAGATGCCTCGGCCTCGATGCCCTTGAACTATCCCATCGGGTACTGCATCGTTCGCCCACCAGGATGGGCCAGGGCCTTCAGGCCACGAACCACCACCACCTGCGATCCAGTACCCGATTGATTGCGTTGTCACACACCAGCAAGGCGGGAGCACGGACGGCACGGCCCTATTGTTGTGGATATTGCGGCGGATAGCCACCCGACTGTGGTGGGTACTGGCCGGTGTATTGCCCCGGTTGTGGCGGATAGGCGCCCATCGGCACACTTGGCTGTCCCGCTTGTCCCGGTTGCCCATAGGGGCCATACTGTCCCGGCTGCGGCGGATACTGGCCGCCATACTGCTGTGGCGGATACTGTGGCTGTGGGTATTGCGCCTGTTGTGGTGGATACATCACTGGCGGCGGCGCATAGGGATTGTAGCCCTGCTTGAGTTGGGCGTTCTGCGCAGCGTTGAAGCGCGCATACATCCGCATGCGATAGATGCTCCAGAAGATGCGGAAGGCGCCAACCGCCAACAGAATCACACCATAAAAGATGCTGGAGCCATCCTGTGTGAGCGCAGCGCCAAGAATGATCACCAATCCCAGCAGGATCGAGAACACCCCAAAACAGAGGTAGATAATATTCCAGACCGTGTTGAATGTTCGCATGCCGCTCCTCCGCCGCCTCCTGCGAGACGAACCCGTGAATCGTCCGTTACTATGATTGCCTAGCTGCTTGCAAACTGATTGCATGGCTGCATGACAGCGCTTGCGCGCATACCATCGCCGAAGCAGAAGATACCGCGCGCCGTTTCGCTGCGCCGTGGCGCCTATTCTACCGCATTTGTACCGATACGGAAAGCCCTGCGCAGTTTTTGCTATGCCGCTTCCGTTGCCCGAGTGAGTACGACGTGCCGCAGAGCAGGTTTTTCTCCTGCGGCCTCATCCTCTCAGGTATACACAGAGCGAGGCAATGATTATGGCTGAACCAGCTGGCTCGGCTCCGTCGCCCACTCATCACGCAGAATGCCCATATACACGAGATCGTCGTAGCGGTCGCCGATCCAGACCTGCTGGCGCTGGCGGCCCTCCTCCACAAAGCCACAGGCGCGATAGCTGTAGATGGCACGCTGGTTGCTGGCATTGACGTTCAGGCAGACCTTGCGCAGGTTATAGAGGCGAAAGGCGTAGTCGAGCATCAGCCGCAGCGCCTCGCGCCCATAGCCCTTACCCTGATAGGCGGGATCGCCGATGCCGATGCTGAGATAGGCCGTCCCTGCGCTGCGCTCGACATCGTAGAGGAAGATGTGGCCGATGTACTGCCCATCGGCCTCGACGGCAAAGCGCGGCCCCTCACGCCCGCCTGCGCTCCACTGCACCTCATGCTGCGCCGTCAGCCGTTCGAGCGATTGCGGCTCCAGCGGGAGATCGCCTATCAGCGTCTTGAACGCGGGATCGTTGGTAAACTGGAAGATGCGTGGTAAATCCTCGCGCCGTGTGGGCCGCAGCACCACACGCTCACCCTGCAACATATCGTTACATCCCATCATCGAAAGACTTTGCCTGCTGTTCGGCAAAGTCCCAAGCAAAAATATAACGGAGCAGGACACTCGCATGCTCGGACGTGTGGGATGACCCGTGGCCTTCAGGCCACGAACCCGCCCCATCACCCGCTTGCCCGGCGCAACTCGCTGATCAAGAAGTCAAACTCTGCCAGCCGCAGATGGCGTTTGCGCTGTTTGCGCCTCGTCGGCAAGGCCGATGCGCCGGGCCAGTGCGTCGGCGCTGGTGTAGGGGTCGGTTTTGCGCTCCACCACATCGGCCACCAGCCGGTCCCACTCCGCCTGTCCGATGGTCGCGCCGATCCGCTCCATCAACGACTGATGCAGTAGCGCCAGCATCTCACTGTGAACCTGTCGCCCACTTCGGTCGGCAAGCTGCCCAGTCGCGCGCAGCGATTGCAGATGCTCGGCCAGTTTATCGGCCAGCGCCACCACACCCTCGCCAGTCGCAGCCACCGTCTTGAGGATCGGTATGCGCCATGCGCGCTCGTTGCGCTGCTCATCCAGACTCAGCAGCATACGTAGCTCCGCCGCCGTCTGGTCCGCGCCGGGCCGATCCGCCTTGTTCACCACGAAGATGTCGGCGATCTCCAGGATGCCCGCCTTGATCGCCTGAATGTCGTCGCCCATGCCAGGGACCGTCACCACCACCACTGTCTGCGCGGCGCGCACAACCTCCACCTCGGCCTGACCCGCGCCCACCGTCTCGATGATCACCACGTCGAAGCCCGCCGCGTCGAGCGCACGCACGGCGTCGCGTGTGGCGACGGCAAGCCCGCCCAGACTGCCCCGGCTCGCCATGCTGCGAATGAAGACATTGGGATCGCCTGAGAGTTCCTGCATGCGGATACGGTCGCCCAGAATCGCGCCGCCGGTGTAGGGGCTGCTGGGGTCCACGGCGATTACGCCGATGCGCAGGTCGCGCCGCCGCAGTTCGCGGGCAAGCTGCATCACCAGCGTGCTTTTGCCCGCACCGGGGGAACCGGTAAAGCCGACGATGTGTGCGTGGCCGCCGTGCGCGTGCAGCCGTGCCAGCATACGCCGCGCCTCCGGTGAGCCGTTTTCGATCAGCGTGATGGCGCGCGCCAGCGCCCGCCGGTCGCCGGCCAGCAGCCGCTCCACCAGATCGCCCTGCGCTGCTCCGCTGGCTGTGTTCTGCGTGTCGGTCATATTACTGCGCCGCCTCCCCGCTCTGCGGCGCTGCGGAGAGCGGGGCAAGGTCTTGCGTCATGCGGGTGGGATTGACGTTGGCGCGCACAAACTCGATGATGGCAGCGAGTGAGGTGCCGGGGCCGAAGTTGCCCTTGACGCCCATCGCCTCGATGGCAGGGATGTCTTCATCAGGCAGGATGCCTCCGGCCACCACCAGCACATCGTCAACGCCGTTGGCGCGCAGTAATTCCATCACCTTCGGGAAGATCGCCATGTGCGCGCCAGAGAGGATGCTCATCAGGATCGCGTCAACATCTTCTTGAATGGCGGCCTCGACGATCATCTGCGGCGTCTGGCGGATGCCAGTGTAGATCACTTCCATGCCGGCATCGCGTAGCGCCCGCGCAATCACTTTGGCGCCGCGATCATGCCCATCCAGCCCCGGCTTGGCCACCACCACGCGGATGCGCCGCTGTTGTCCCGTTTGAGATGTTTGCTCCATCCCCGCTGCTGTGGTTTGAGTCGTCTGAGTCGTCTGTGGCGTCTGTGGCGTATCAGTCATATATCCTTTTGGGGGCGCAAGCCAGTAATGGCCCACTACCCCGATCCCCCTTTCGCCCGCTGTGCAGTGCGCCGCGTCGCCCGCCCCATCGCGGACGTTCCCCACGATTGTACACGCCGACCGGATGGAGCCGCAAGCGGCACACGGCTAGACGAGCAGACAAACTATTCGCTGACCGTGACGCCATGCCAGAAGGCAGCGTAGTCGGTGATCTGTTTCGCGGCATCTTTGGGGTATGAAGCATAGGCGCGATGGATGCAGGAGTGAGACGCACAGCAGCGCAAGCAAACAACACAAGCAACACAAGCAAGCGAGGGTCAGCGGGGCTGTGCGCGTTCAAGCGCCTGGGCGCGCGCCACCAGTTCGGCGATCTCCGGCGTCCACTCGCCTGCGCGGATGCGCTCCGCCCAGCGAGAGAGCGTGGCGGCTCCCTGGCTTTGTCGTGTGTCAGCGCCTTCGAGGCGCGCAAAGAGCAACTCTGCGCCCTCGCCCGCCTGCGCTGTCGCCCGCGCCAGCATGGAAGACGCCCCGCCCGGCGCTGCGGCGCGTCGAGCGCGTCCAGGGCGCTTCAGCGGTTGTTGTGGTTGTTCATCCATCTGCTGGCTTGCCCCCTATGCTATGCTCTTTCATGAGAATATGACTGGAAATGCCAATCGTTGCCAGAACATCTGTTTCAGTGTTCAGTCTACCTGATGACATCTACGCCGTCAAGCAGGTAGCAATATCGGGATGTTTCGGGAAGCGCCGACCAGCGTGGCGCCGCAAAGCGTGGCGCGACCGATGCGACAAGTGAAACAGGTGGTATGTCGGGCCGCATGCGCTGCCGGATCTGCTGGATGCGCTGGATGTGCTACTATAAAGGGCGTAAAGGCGTATTATTGCGTAGTATTCCACGGCCTGGGGTGATCTATCGGGCTATGGGCTGGATGGGACTGCAATGGGGATAGCGCACGCCGCATGGGAGGGACTACTCACCACGATGCGTTGGTTCCAACTGCCATCTGTTTCGGCGGAGCAATCATCGGTGATCGCGCTGCCGCCGCAACCCGACACGCCGGAATCCTCGCAGACGAGGCGCGCGGGTCAGATGGGCGCTGCACGCGAACAACAGCTACGCCTGCTCTGGCGCATCGCACAGGTCTTAT
>JBDTAI010000010.1:0-4120 GCA_039924685.1 Ktedonobacterales bacterium | reverse complement strand
GTACTTCATCAGAAAGCGCACGCTCAGGTACGCCGTGATGCCCGCAACGACACCACCTGCCGCCGCCGCCAGCAGTTCCGACTTGTAGTGCAGCAACTTGGGAACCTCGATCACCCCGGCGCCCAGGATGATCGGCGTCGCCAGCAGGAAGGAGAAGCGCGCCGACGCCTCGTGGCTCAGGCCGGTTGCCATGCCGCCCACCATTGTCAAGCCAGAACGTGAGAAACCGGGAATCAGTGCGCCAATCTGGCAGGCGCCAATCGCCGCCGCCTGCCAGAAGGTCATCTCGTTGATGGATTTGCCCACTCCCGCTGACGGGTCTTTGACGCCGCGTGTCAGCAGCGCCCGCGCCCGCTGTCGCCGCCAGAGCAGTTCGCCGAAGAGCAGCACCGCGCCATTCACCACCAGAAACGCGCACGCCAGAATGGGGATGCTGAAGCCCGCTTCGAGGTATTTCTGAAAGACGACACCGACGACGCCCGCCGGAATCGTGCCGACGACAATCAGCGCAAGCTGGCGGCCATAGCCCTGTGGGTCCACATCCGGCGTGAAGCGACCGGCAATCACTGCGCGTGCGCCACCACCCAGCAACGCCACCCAGTCGCGCCAGAAGAACGTCAGCAGCGCGACCGCCGTCCCCAGGTGCAGCATCACCAGCAACGCGACGAAGTTCTGGCTGTTCTGGATATCGCCCCAGTTGAAAAGGCCCGGCACAATCACCGCATGCCCTACGCTGCTCACCGGAAACAACTCGGTGGCGCCCTGCACCAGCGCCAGCACAATGATTTTCACCAGTTCCGTCACACCCTCACCTCGCCTCTGCGCCGTTCCTGTTGTCCGGCTGCTCTCAGGATCTATCGCTGCCGATGCCGCTGTCCGCCATTATACTCAACGCTGGCTGGGTATGGTGGTCACACAACCCCCACCTGCGTCAACTCTTCCAGTGACACGCTTCCTTCACACATGCGCCCGCAGCATAGCATATGGATAGCATACTCTTGTTAAGCGCCAGTGAAGAGCAGACAAAATGCTACAATATGCAGTGAAGATGCGTAGATCAGGTGAGGCGTACCACTTGACCGCATCGCTTCATAGCCAGTACACTTCAGAGAAATTCCTGTACCTCAGCGAAATACCAACTCTCAAACAAGCGGGCGGCACTACCAGCGTCGGTTCAGTCGCTCCGCTGGGCAGAGGCCGCGAGAACAGGCGAGAGTGGGTGAGAATGGATGGGAGGCGCATATGTCTGGATTGCCTGTAGTGTCTGGATTGCCTGTATCTGGCGACCTACCCGCCGCGCTGGCGCACGTCATCTCAGCTATCCCGGCCCTTCAAACTATTCAGCTAAACGCGCTGCGACTGCTTGACCTGTTGAGCCTGCGCGTCAACACCATCTATCTGATCGGCGCAGTGCTGGTCTGGCTGCTGGTCTACCATATCGTCTACGCGCTGACAGCCATCACACGCGACCCCTCGCTGGTCTGTTGGGGTGTTGGCCTCTTCGGCTTCACAGTGATCGGCCTGCACAGGCCCAGTTGGCGGCAAGTGGTGGCGCGGCTGTTCTGCGCGGGTGTGGCGCTGGGTGTGGTGGCCTTCATCACGCTCTTCATCGTGCAACCTGCGCCGATCTCCGGCCTGCCGCAGATGCTCACCAACCGCCTGACGCTGATCTGCGCGCTGGTGATGCTGGCGACCATCCTGCGCCTGATGGGCGCCGCGCGCGACTGGCGCTTTCCGCTGTGGGGCGAGGCGCGTGTGCTGGCCAGTGTGCAGCGCAGCATAGCGACTGGCGCGATCCTCTTCTTCACGCCGCTGGGCCGAGCATATCTGCGCGACAGGTTTGGCGCCACCCCCAACGAGTTCCTGCAAACTATCAGGTCGTAGTGCAAGGACAGGAGGAGAAAGGACATGGCAGAGCAAGTGCAACCATCGAGCCAGCCAGAGCAGCCAGCCGCACTGCCGCGGGATGAAAACTGCCTGTTCTGCAAGATCGCCGCTGGCGACCTCCCCGCCACGCGCATCTATGAGGATGCGACGGTGATCGCTTTCCGCGACATCAATCCTAGCGCTCCCACCCATGCGCTGATCATCCCCCGCGCCCACATCCGCGACATCGCCGCGCCCGCCGCCGCAGATGGCGCGCTGCTCGCTGCACTGGTCAATGCAGCCAACACGATTGCCCGACAGGAAGGCGTGGCCGAGAGCGGCTATCGTCTCGTCTGGAACGTCGGCCCCGACGCCGGGCAGACCGTCTTCCATCTCCACCTACATCTGCTGGGTGGGCGCCAGTTCGGCTGGCCACCGGGGTAGAAGTCTCCCTCCAGCCCACCCTCCTGCGAGGAGAGGGAGGAAGAAGCCGCGCCTGAAGAGGCGCCCGTGTCCACGTCCCCATCCTCGTGCAATGATCGCTGCGCCGCCCGACCGGCGGGCGGCTAAGGCCACGCCCACAGTCCTCTCCGGCGCGCAGGTTTACCCGCCCGCGCGGGGCCATGCGTACATTCCTGTCCGCCCGAACGCCGCCGCCTTACCACCCACCAATTGGCAATGGTCACCTGCCCACTCCATGTCCCCGTAGGCCGTATGGGGGATACCAACTCACTGCCTCGTCGCTGACTGTGCTATACTTGGCGCGACATGGCTTCAGCGCGTCCGGCAGCCTACTCATCAATCACCATCCAGGGCGCGGGCGGTAGGTCACAGCAGCGACAACTTCGAGCATCCACATATCCAGGTTGGGACACAGCGGGAGCGAGCAGCATGGGCAGGAGAGGTTCTTCCGGCGGGGGTGGCGCGCGCGCCCGCATGAGCAGTTCGCAGGTCACATCCGCCCTGCGTGAGGCGCAACAGCTTCAGCAGGAAGGCCGACTCGACGAGGCCATCGAAATCTGCGAAGAACTGCAAGATAGCGGTGTAGCCCGCCCCGATGTGCATTACTTCCTCGGCTGGCTCTTTCAGGAGGCCGACCGCTGGGACGACGCCAGCGGCCAATTCGAGCGGCTGCTCGACGACCCCGAATATGCGCTCTCGTGCTGCTATGCGCTCGGCCAGTGCGCCCGCGCGCTCGGCAACATAGCAGATGCCGCCCACTACTATGACGAGGCGGTGGACCGTGTCAACCTCGATGCGCTGACCCGTGATGAATCCGACCAACTGCTCCAGCTGTGTCAGGAAGCCGCCGAGGCCCACCGCGACATGAACGACAGCGAGGGCGCCGAGACGATTTACTCCGCGCTGCTAGGCTTCCTGCGCAGTCAGGGCTGGCAGGATCAGGTCAGCGAGATCGAGCGGCTGATGCGCGAGACGCTGGGAACAACCGCGCCTCCCCCACAGCGCCGCCGTCGCAGCGCCAGCGCCTCCCGTTCCCTTAGTGAAAACATTCCGCAGCGTGGCAAGGGAGGTTCTTCCTCAGCCAATGTCGCGCCGCCGCTGGACCCGCCGCTCACCCTCAACGGCTCCTCAGCGCGGATGCCTGCCATGTCGGGCGGCGGATCCGACGCGCTGGGAGTGGGAGCAGCGGCCTCATTTGGGGCAGCCGCGATGATTCCGCCTGCTGGTCTGGTGGGTGGAGGCATGGGCGCGCTGGTCGGGGGATCGCCCCTGGGTGGCGCTGCCGCTGCCCCTGGCGACCATCTGGCGCAGTTGATCAACAGCCTGAGCGGCCCCGCCGCTGGCATGCGCGCCGGACTCGCCCATCTGCCGGAGCCATATCGCTCACAGGTGGCCCAGGCTGTGCGCGAGATCGAGAACTATGTGGCGCACGGTCTGCTGACGGCGGCCATCGAAGAGTGCCTGCGCGTGATGGAGATCGCGCCGCAGTACCTCGACGTACACTTGTTGCTGGGCGAGATTTATGTGCGCCAGGGCAAGATTGAGCAGGCCATCGCCAAATATGCGATCCTGGTTGATACGTATATGGTCAGCGGGCGCATGGATGACGCCATTGCCACCTATCGGCGCATCCTCCAGCTTGAGCCAAACAACCTCACCTATCGCGTCAAGCTGATCGAACTGCTGACACGCCAGGGCCGCACCGAAGAGGCGCTGGCCGAGCGCATGCTGGCGGCCGACTCGTATCTGCGCATGGGCTACGCCGACCGCGCCATCCAGGAATATGAGCAGG
>JBDTAI010000009.1:0-14278 GCA_039924685.1 Ktedonobacterales bacterium | reverse complement strand
GACGATGTTCCTCTACGACCTCGATACCGGCGCGGTGCATGAACTGGCCCACGCGCCGCATGTGAATGGGCAGCCAGTTCATGGGCCGAATACGCCGCCAGTCGTCTCCAAGAACCATGTCATCTGGAGCGAATCTCTCGCGCCGATCCAGCAGGGGAACGACGCCAGCCTGCAGAATGCGGTGGTGCGGATCGAAGATTTGACAACCGGGCAAGTCACCACACTGGCGACCAAAGCGGGACAAAGCAACCTTTCTTGGCCGTGGGCATGCTGGGGACAAATCACATCAGGCAGTGGCGGCTATGTCGAGTTCAAGAACCTGGTAACAGGGCAGCAGGAACAGTTGCACTCACAGCCTGCCACCATTGCCCTGAACGGCTCCAGCGTCGTCTATGACGATTCCGTGTCGGTGTACTTCATAGACGACATCACAAAGGGCGCTAACAATCCAGCAACGATTGTGCAGGCGAACCCTGCCCAAGAAGAACACTACGAGTTTGTCTCGTTGAGCGACCGGCTGATTAGTTGGCGGCAAGACGACCAACAAGGGACTGTTTGGGATCGCGCACAACAACGGATCGTTATCCTGCCGATGACCAACCCAGTTCAACAACCATTGAGTTGGAGTGGCCAACATATCCTGGTATGGTTTGATCCTGAAACGCAGGCGCAGCAGACCTACGACGCGCAGCACAACTTCACGCCAACGCCAACGATTGACGTGATAGATACTACCACGCTCCCCACGACGGCGCCTGGCGGCTGATACACCGCCCCCTCCTTTGGTGAAGAAAGGGGGCAGACGTTGGCTGAATCGGATAGCTACTCGGCAGCGACTTTGTTGGGCGCTGGCGTGGTGGCTGGGCCGATCCAGACGGTCTGGATGTTGACGAACTCGCGGATGCCGAAGGACGAGAGTTCGCGCCCATAGCCGCTGCGCTTGACGCCGCCGAAGGGCAGACGCGGATCAGAGGCCGTCATGCCGTTGATGAAGACGCCGCCTGATTCGAGATGCGCGGCGATCTGGCGTGCATGCGCGATGTCGCGGGTCCACAGATTGCCGCCCAGGCCAAAGTCGGAGTCATTGGCGAGCGCGATGGCATGTGCCTCGTCATGAGCGCGGACCACAGCGGCCACCGGGCCGAACGTCTCCTCACGGAAGGCCACCATCTCTGGCGTCACCTGGGTGAGGATCGTTGGCGCGTAGAAGTAACCCTGGCGCGCCAGCGGCTCACCACCCAGCGCCACCTTTGCGCCAGCCTTCACGGAGTCGCGCACCTGCTGGTCGAGCGCGTCACGCAGATCGCCGCGCGCCATTGGCCCCATCTGTGTCTGCGGGTCGAGCGGGTCGCCCACGCGCAACTGTCGTGCCGCCTCCGCAAATCTGCGCTCGAACTCGTCGGCCACCGCCTCCACAACGATGAAACGCTTGGCGGAGATGCAGCTTTGCCCCGCATTCTGAAAGCGCGACTTCACCGCCATGTGCGCCGCCGCATCGAGGTCGGCGTCCGCCAGCACGATGAAGGCGTCCGAACCACCAAGTTCCAGCACCGTCTTCTTCAGCACACTGCCCGCCGCCGTCGCCACCGCCACGCCCGCCGGATCGCTGCCCGTCAGCGTCACCGCCGCCACACGCCGATCCGTGATGATCTGATCAACCTCAGCGCCAGGGACGATTACCGTCTGGAATGCGCCTTCGGGGGCGCCTGCCTCACGAAAGACGCGCGCGATCTCCAGCGCGCAGCGGGTGACGTTGGAGGCATGTTTGAGGATGCCGACATTACCTGCCATTAGCGCAGGCGCGGCGAACCTGAACACCTGCCAGAACGGGAAGTTCCAGGGCATCACCGCCAGCACCACACCCAGCGGGCGATACGCTACATAGCTCTCGGTGGCTCCACTGGCGACTGGATCATCGGCCAGGAACTTTTCGGCGTTGTCGGCGTAGAAGTCGCAGTTCCAGGCGCACTTCTCCACTTCCGCTTCGGCCTCACTGATCGGCTTGCCCATTTCCACAGTGATCACGCGGCCCAGGTCGCTCTTGTGGTCGCGCAGATAGCTGGCGGCGCGATGCAGCACGGCGCGTCGTGTGGCGTAGTCCGTCGCTCGCCAGTGCAGAAACGTCTCATGCGCCCGCTGTAGCGTCTGATCGAGTTGCTCCTTTGTAAACGCCGCAAAGGTTTCGACGCGCTCTTCCGTCGCCGGATTAATTGTCTCGATTGCCATAATCCTGCCCGCTCGCTTTCTGGCCAGCTATCAGTGGCCATGCACTGGATGACCCAACTCTGCTCTATACCACGCGCTTTTGTCGTCTATGACTGACGCCTGTGTATGACTGACGCCTGCGCCATAGGCGCCAACTACTCAGCAATCTTCTCGGTCGCCCCTCTCCCCACAGGCGATGGGCTGGGAGCGCGGTCCGCCCGGCAGTCACAGCTCAGCGCCAGCGAGATGTTGCATGCGACGCTCAGGCCCGACTTCTCGTGCAGCGTCTTCTCATCGGCATAGCCGTCCTCCAGCATGACGCTGAACTCCGCGCCCGTCAGCAGCGATATGTACGCCTGGACTGGGCGGCGCGAGACCGGCAATTTCAGCCTATCGGCGCCTGGCAGCGCAAAGAGGCCGCGTCCAAAGTTGGTCAGCACACCCTTCTTCGCCAACGCCTGCACAAACGCTGGATGCGGAACCGCTGTCAGCAGTTGACGATCCGCCCGCAACACGCGCCGACACTCGGCCGACGCTGCCGTGAGTGCGCTCGTCGGCAGTTCGTTGAACAGCATGATCGCCAGCAACAGGCCCACGCTGGCATCTTCCAGCGGGAACGGCTGTTGCGCATCGAGTCGCAGATACTCCGCGCCGTCTATGCGGAAGGTTGCCTGCGCCCAGTTCGAGTATCATCTGACCGCCAATGCCCGCGATGTGCGCCAGTAGGCGCCCGTTCAGCACGTAACCTTTGAGTGGGCCGCCATGGTGGCCCGTCACGCGATGCCAGTGTTTCGCAATGCCGTCTTAAATAGACTGTGCGCGCTATCGTGGTTGTCCCTTCGTGTCGTTCGTGTCATCTGCATCACGCTGTTTCTCGCGTCTACCTATCATTATAGGCGCCCACGCAGCAATGCTGTGTCTTCTCATCGGCGAGAATGTGTTGTACAGTATGGCATGCCATCAACTGTACACGTCAGGGTGTCGCACTTGCTGATCCCTGTACACTGCCACCTGTGGCGCAGCTTGATGGGTTCGATGGAAAGGATAAATGCTATGGCAGATGGGGTAACGCTCAACGCGCAGAAGCGCACGGTGATGGGCAAAGCGGTCCGCCGGTTGCGGCGCGAGGGGCAGATACCGGCCAATATCAGCGGGCATAACCAGACCTCGACGGCGATCCAGGTGGACGCCGCTGAGTTTGCGGCGCTGCTGAAGCAGCATGGCAGCACAACGCTGCTCACGCTGGCGATTGCGCCAGATGGCGTGCGGGATACTGCGCTGATCGGGCGGGTGGAGCATGATCCAATCAGCCGGGCAGTTCAGCATATTGACTTCCGCCATGTGGACCTCACCGAGCCGATCAAGGCGTTTGTGGCGCTGCACCTCGAAGGCGAGGCGCCAGCGGTGAAGCGCGAGAACGGTGTGCTGCTGCATCCGCTTGATGTGATTGAGGTGGAGGCACTGCCCGCCAACTTGCCAGCGGCCTTGACACTGGATATTAGCGGCCTTGAAGAATTGAACACCATGTTGTATGTGCGCGACATCGAGGTTCCGCGCAACGTCACCATCCTTACTGATATGAATGCGGTAGTCGTCTCGATCCAGCCGCCGCGCACCGTTACCGAGGAGACGATTTCGGTGGAACCGACGGGTGTGGCGCCACTTGCGCCAGAGACTTCACAGACGGAGAACAAAGAGGAATCGTAGGCTAGTCGGTGAGCCAGCGGCCTATCGGCCAGAGCCGCGCCGCTGGTCGCTCACGCGCCACGAAGCCTGCCTGCGCAGGCTGGGAATGAGTTGCAGACATGACCCTGTTCGCGCAGGCGCTCCCGCCCTGGCTGCTTTATGCCCTGCTGTATCTGGTCACTGCGCTTGTGGGCCTGGGCGTCGGGAGTGTGGTCAACCTGCTGGCGGACCGCGTGATCGGTGAAGATGAGCCGAAGCGTAGCGCCTGCCAGTGTGCGCGCTGTGGTGAACTGCTGCCGCATCCGCGCCTGATCACGCTGCCCGCACTGTGGCGCCGAGGACACTGTCCGAACTGTAACGCGCCTCTCTCGCTACGTCGTCCGCTGGTGGAGGCGACGCTGGCGCTGCTGACGCCGCTGCTGCTGGCGCATCTGCTCGCATCCAACATGGCCCCACACCTGCCGTTGTGGGCGGTTTTCGCCTTCGAGGCGCTGACAGTTGCCGTGCTGGCAGGCGTCTTCGTGGTGGACCTTGAACACCGGCTGATCTACGACATCGCCATCTATCCGCTCGGCGCGCTGGCGCTGCTGCTGGCGCTGGTCTTCGACCGCCGTGCGCTGCTGCCGATGGTGTTTGGCGTCGTGATCGGTGGTGGCTTGTTCCTGATCTTCTATGGTCTCGGCTGGTTGATCTACCAGCAGGAGGCGCTAGGCTTCGGCGATGTAAAGCTGGCGGCGCTGGCAGGGCTGCTGGTTGGCTGGCCAGCCATCACCACCACGCTCCTGCTCACCGCCGTATCGGGCGCCGTCGTCAGTCTGTTGCTGCTGGTGTTTGGCGGCGTCGAGCGACGTAGCTTCATCCCCTTTGGCATCTTTCTTGCCGCCGCCGCCGCGCTCACCCTGCTGGTTGCTTCGCCTGTATGGTGAGGAGCCGCTCACTCTCACACCAGCGCGTCTATACGTGAGGCCATGTCTACGTCTTTCTGGGTGACGCCGCCTTCGTCGTGGGTGGAGAGGCGCACGGTGATTGTGGTGTAGCGGATGTCAATATCGGGATGATGTCCTGCCTGTTCGGCCACCTGCGCCACGCGGTCCACAAACGTGATCCCTTCAGGGAAGGTCTGGAAGCGATAGGTTTTGGCGAGCGTATCATCGCCGTCGCCCTCCACTATCCAGCCGGTTAGCTGTGCCTGCGCCGTCGCCAACTCGTCGCCCGTCAACGTTGCCATTGATATCTCCTCCCGTTCGCAGTATAGCCGTATCGCGCAGCGTCTCGGCGCCACGCGGCTTGACCACATCATATACTATCGCGTACTATCGCTCGCGTACTATTACTCGCGTACTATCGCTGACTATTGCACGCATGCGCTGTAGCGACAAAGACATCCAATCCAACCAGCCAACGCGGCGCCCTGGTTGACGGAGGTAGCATGGCCCATTCATCACTTACATCGCCCAACATACGTCCCTTCCGGGATACGGCCGATCTGGAGGCATTGCTTGCGCTGACGCGTGATGCCGCTGCGCCTGGCACGCCCGGCGTCTATTATCGGGTGGGTGACATTATCTGGCAGATGTTCCAGTGGCCTCCGACGGTGTTTGTTGCGCAGGAGCATATCGCGCTGTGGGAGGATGCCTCAGGCGCGCTACTGGGCTTTCTTTGGTTCGACACAGCCTTCGGCGAAGTGACGATACAACTGCATCCCCGCCTGCGCGCTGCGAGTGACGCCTCCAGACGCCTCGATGCGCTGCTTGCCTGGGCCGAATCGCTGATCGCCGACGCAGCTGCTGATGACACACCGCAGCAGATCGTCGTGGAGACGCTCGATGACGATACGCTGCTCATCGCCGCGTTCGAGCCGCGTGGGTATACCCGTGGCGAGGCTCACGCAGTGCTCTATCGGCGCGATCTGCCCGCCACACTGCCAGCGTCAACACTGCCCCCTGGCTGGACGATACGCCACGTCGCCGATCAGGCAGAGTTTGAGCCGCGTGTGACTTTGCATCAGGAGGTATGGCGTCCCTCGCGGGTGACGCTTGAGGCGTATCGGCGACTGCGGCAGGCGCCTGTCTATCGCCCGGAGCTTGATCTTGTCGCAGTAGCGCCCGATGGCGCTCTCGGCGCCTATAGCATCTGCTGGTACGACGCGCAGAATCGTAGCGGCGAGTTCGAGCCAGTGGGAACGCATCCCAACTATCGGCAGTTGGGGCTTGGCAAGGCGGTCGTGCTGGCAGGCTGCCACCGCTTGCGGGCGCTGGGCGCACAGACGGCGACCGTCGGCACAGGCAAGGCCGATACGCTGAATTCGACTGCCGCCGCGCGCTATAACCTCTACACCTCGGCGGGCTTCAACATCGTCAATCGCGCCTATCCCTATTGCAAGGCCCTATAACCGGCGATCTGGCTGGCCGTTGCGGCGGCGATTGCGGCGCGGCGCTTTGTGGGGATTGCCGCTGCGCGCGTGGGCGGCGGGCGTGTCTTCGTCAGCCTCGGCGTCGAGCATTTGCTGCATGTAGGCGCGGTGCTGATGGCGCTGCATCAGGTGGCGCGGGGCGGAGTTCATATGCCGGGCAAGCTCGCCCACCTGCACAACGTCGGCTCCCTGGGCATCGGCGTTCAGTCGCACTTCCAGGTCATTGCTCACCACCGTCACCGCCTCGCTGGTCTCGAACGCCACCATGCGCGCGATAGCTGCGTCCGCCGTCTCGCCAGCGCAGGTGAAGACGACCTGCCCGCGTGAGACACCGCGCATCGGCAATACGCGCTCGCAGGCGCCGTCGCCATCGAAGACGATGACCACCCGATGGGGCGTATGGCGGTAGCGCGCTGTCAGTCGTTCGATCAGCGCCACGCGCCCGGCTGCCAGATTCGCGCGGTCGGCCTGCGCCAACCCCGGCGTGTTGCGAATCACGTTGTAGCCGTCAACAAAGATCGCGCGCGGCCCCATGCCTCAACTCACTTCCGTCACTTGTACCTGCTCGACCCACTACCCCTCATTCTAGCCTATCGTTTTGTCTCGAAGTTGCGCAAATACCCCTTACCGACGGCTATGCCAGTGCTGGTAGGGCGCGAAAGGTGATGACCTCCTCAAAGGATAGCCCATCGAGTTGCAGCGCATAGCAGCCCGGCGCCTGGAAGCGGACATAGATGAACTCGCTATACCAGCTTCCCGCTGGATATGCGCCTGTGACGATCAGGTGGATGGCAGGCAGCGACGGCTGGCCAGCCAGGTCGCCGTTGTAGCCATAGCTGGTCTCTTCGATGCCACCGTTGAAGCGCAACGTGTGCGCGCCATCGAGTTGACCGCCGCGCACCAGCGCGGGGCCGGAGTAGCTTGGCTGCGAGACCAACATCACGCGGATCAGTGCGGCCCACCCCGGCGGCGAAACCGCCGCATCGCCTGTTGGTGGTATCGCCAGCGACGCGCCATCATCCTGGCTGAAACCGACGGCGTAGAGCGGGCCAGCGCCCACCGCAAACCCGAAGGTGGAATAGACAGTCCGGCCCGTTGTGGTTGGGCAGGCCGCCCCAGCGGCTACCACCGGCAAACGTAGCGGGCGCTGATCCAGCGCCGTCCACTGGGCGCGGTCTGGCGCTGGAATATTCGGTGTTGGCGCAGGCGGTAGCTGGCGATAGGTGAAGGATGCGGATTGCGTCCAGGGCAGGCGCGATGTGATCTGCGCCTGGAGTGAGGGCGTGAGGGCGACGAGCGCGACGAGCGCGAACACCACGGCGCTGACGATTGCAACGCGCTGGTGTTGTGGCTTTCTAGCCAGCCACAATTGTCGCCGCATCATCCCATGCTGCGCTGCGTGAGCGGCGTCCACCCGGCGACCGGAACGCAGATCGGTGATCTCGAAGGCATCGGGGTCGCCACTAGCAGTCGTGCTGGCGTCTTCAGCGTCGTCGGGATCGCTCATCGTTCAGCCTCGATGCTGCCTCTGCACTACTCTGCCTCGCCTTCAGATGCGCTCCCGGCTGCTGCATTGTTCGCTGCGGCGGCTGCCCTGGCTGACGAGTCGCCTGGCATTGACCAGCCGCGCTGGCGCCAGATTTCATAGAGCGCGATGGAGCCAGCCACGCCTGCGTTAAGTGAGCCAACGTGTCCCCGCATGGGCAGCTTGATCAGCAGATCGCAGTGGTCGCGCACCAGTCGGCTAAGACCCTTGCCCTCATTGCCCACCACCAGCGCCGTCGGCCCCTTGAGGTTGGCCTGATCGAAGGTCGTTTTGGCGTCGCCATCAAGCCCGATGCACCAGATGCCCTTGCGCTTCAGGTCATCCAGCGTGCGTGCGATATTGGTGACACGCGCCACCGGCAGAAACTCGACGGCGCCCGCCGAGGTCTTGTCCACGGCTGGGGTCAGACCCGCCGCGCGATGCTCCGGGATGATCACGCCATGCGCGCCGACGATCTCCGCCGTGCGGATCAGTGATCCCAGATTCTGCACATCCTGCACGGCATCCAGCACGACGATCAGCGCATCCTCACCCTGATCCGCCGCCCGCGCCAGGATGTCTTCGACCTCGGCATACTCACGGGGGGCCACCAGCGCCATCACGCCCTGATGGTTGGCCCCCTTCGAGAGATCATCCAGGTGGCGGCGCGAAACCGTTTCGAGTGTGACCCCCACTCGCCGCGCCTGATCCACCACCTGCGTCAGCGCTGTATCACGTGGCCCCTGCGCCACCATCACACGATGCACCCGCCGCCGTGAACGCAACGCCTCCAACACGGGGTAACGCCCCCACACATACTCCGCCATCGCTGCGCCCTTTCCTCTATACAGTCTTGTATGCTGTCTCTATGCTGCTCGCCATCCGCTGGCGTCGTTTCTCGGTGTTTTACCATCACTTTTTGCCAGTATACCATGATATGCTGGGGCAATATTCTATCTACTCTGCTGGCGGCTGCGGTAGTGTAGACTGCATGTGCCAAACTGGCTGTTATTGAGGGCGACGCAGCGATGGGTGAAGGCGATTAGCAGCAACAGGACCTGCCGATGGGCGAACACAGGAATACGAAGGAAAGTGAACGGAAAAGATGTCACAGTGGAATACACTGCTGCGGCGCATCCTGGGCAGCGGGTCCGACAACAATAGTGACTTTGGCGATCTGTGTAATTTGATGGGACGCATGGGCTAAGCCGTGTCCCCTAAGATTGGGTATCATGACAAGAGACAAGCGGGAAACCGACTGAAAGGTGGTGAGAACTGACGATAAGGAATACGTATCGTATGGTGTTGACCTGGAGCGAAGTGGAATACTACTGGATTGCTGAAGCGTCTGATCTGCCTGGGGCGAGCGCGGATGGGTCCACACCGAACGCAGCGATAGCGCATCTACCAGAGGCGCTGCGGGTCAGCCTGTTGGTGGCGTCTGATCAGGGAATAGTTGTTCCACCGCCCAGGAGTTATGAGCAATATGCCGCCGAAGAAGATGCAGCGTCGCTCTCGATAGCGGCCAACTAACTGTACAGGTGTGGCAACGCTGTCCGGTGAACGGCTGGCGGCGCTACCACTGGTACTCATCAGCGTTCTCATCCGCTGCGATATGCTCACAATCTTCGAGCGACTGCTCCATCGCCTCACCGCCTTCGGGTGAAACTCGCAAACCCGCGACGATATATCCAGGCGTTCCCGGCGGGAGCGGCGTATGCGGGTAGGGTCGTCCATTGCTCTGCGCCAGGGAGCGCGCATAGGTCAGCATGCGCTCCTACTCGTCCGTCGTCAGCGCATCGATCGGATGATGCAACTCCTCGGCGGCGGTCGCCATATTCGCACCCTTTCCCATTACTTGCCAAGCCTCCACATATCGGCGGTCTGACCTGCCAGCGTTGGCGCTATCCACAGCAGTGTATCATATGCCATCGCTTCTCTGGATGTGGCGCGCCCCACGCGGGTTTGCTTGCGCATGCTTGACATGCCGCGTGGCGTAGCATGCTGGCTACTTCTGGCTACTTCCCGCAGGTGATGTGATAGAGCGTGCGGAGAGGCGCGCAGCGAAAGGATCGGCGGCATTGCGGCATAGACATCACTCCCGTCACCCTGATGAAAGCGCGCCTGCTCGACACCTTCGGGCCAGAGATCGTCAAGCAGTATACCGTGACCGGCGAACCAACCACATTCCCTGACGCCGAGAAGCTCGCCGCTAATGACAAGTTCCACTTTCAGGTGTGGGCGCTCGGTCTGGTGGGGGCGCGGCCCATCGAGGTGAAGAAGAGCGCCGACCGGGGCATAGATGAGCGGCTCTACTTCCATGAGGGCGCCCTGTGCTGATGCAACGAGTGCTGGTCCGCATATAGGATATTGGTCAGGCATTGCCAGGCCCGTGCGTCCGCGTGTAGCGCCTGTGATATGCTACATAGGAATGATACTACAAGACATAACGAAGGCGCTTTTTCACGCTCGATTGCCGAGATTGATGGGCGTCGGCAGGCGCTACTATTTTCATTGACAGCTACAGGCGAAGGACATGCGCGCATGACACAACCACGACGACAGACTCCCCTGCCGACAAGCTCAGCGGTCGTCGACCCTCAGCCACAGACTGTCTGTGTAATTGAGGATGACCACGACATACGTGAGACGTTACGTTTCCTGCTGGAAGACACCGGCTACCGCGTCATCGAGGCAGAGGATGGGCTGACTGGCTACGCGCTGCTGCAACAAAGCACAGAGCGCCTGGTTGTCTTGTTGGACCACAAGCTGCCGCAGATGGATGGCTGTGATCTGCTGGAGCTGGCCGCCAATGATGAAGTGTTGCGCGTACAGCATGCGTTTATTTTGGTGACGGCCAGCCCCAAAAATGCCGAGGAAGACTGTGGCGAGCACCTGGACGATTTAGACGCGCCGCTCATCTCCAAGCCGTTTGATATAGATGAGGTGCTTGACGCGGTGGCAGAGGCGGCGACCCGGCTGGCCTGATGGCATGGAGTCCGGTGATGCAGACGGCAGGGGGAATGCGTCGTGATCGTCCAGCATGGCTTGCAAACGCCTATCACACCCCGTAGGCGCTGAGTGTGCCATCCTCGTCGCTGATATAGAGCGTATTGCCAACGACGATGGGGCTTTCCCAGTGGATGTCGCCGATGCTGCCACCGGCGCTGCTCTGCGTGCTTGACCAGAGTCGCTTACCGGTGTGCGCGTCGAGCGCCTTCACCGAACCATCCTGCGCGACGAAGAGCATGCCGTTTGTTACCACCGGCGAGGTCGTCGAATCGCCGATCTTCCAGGCAAGCTGCAACGTGGTCTTGCTGGAGCTGTCGGTCTTCACCTGATAGGCGGCCAGCCCACAGGCGCCAGCAGTATACACCCAGACGATCTGCGTTTGCGGGTCGGTCCAGACGGCGGGCTGCGAGTAGAGGCCACAGCCTGCGGCGTTGATCAACTGCACCTCTCC
This sequence comes from Ktedonobacterales bacterium, assembly GCA_039924685.1. Classification (GTDB taxonomy): domain Bacteria; phylum Chloroflexota; class Ktedonobacteria; order Ktedonobacterales; family JADMIN01; genus JBDTAI01. Next base: position 2,986 of record JBDTAI010000009.1, on the reverse strand, counting down.
GTCGGTATGCCCCGGTCCGCCCCGCCCACTGAGATTCTGACGGTTGAGCAGACGCAGCATGCCATCTTTGCCACCCTCCACCAGCAGATAGGGTGTCACGCTGTTGGCGATCTTTGGCAGCAACGCGGGCGCATTGCTCCCCAAATCAGTATCGGTGAGGTTGAGAGCCTGCTGTGTGCTCGGCGTATACGTGTCGAGCAGTTGCGCACCGTCGGGGCTGAGTTCCAGCACGCTGTCGCCCCAGTCGGTGGCGCCGTTGTAGGGACCGTTGCCCGTCGCCACGAAGATGTTGCCCGTCACTGGATCAATCACCGCGCCACCACGTGACCAGATGCCCGAATCGCTCGATGAGCAATCACCATTGCCTAGCAGCCCCGACTTGTTCGAGCAAAGGCTGTTGAAGATTGTAGCTGCGCCAGTGGCCTCGTCAATCGTCACCACATGCCCCTGATACGGTGGCGCGTCGCCGATGTAGCCACCGGTGGTCACGTAGATGCGCCCATTGGCGATGTTGATCGCCGATCCCTCTTTCTCGGTGTCAATCATGCGCGTGATGCGCACCGGCCAGCCGCCGGCCTTCACCTCCACGCCGGTCGTGCTGGCATATTTGTGCAGATAGCCATCGAGACCATAGGCGTAGACATACTGACGGTTGGCATCGGCGGCGGCTGACGAGTTGGTGATCTTGTGGTTGGAGGGCTGATGCTGCCACAGCGTCGAACCATTGCTGGCGTTGAGCGCCAGGATATGCCCGTCGCGGGTGGTGACGTAGAGCGCATCATAGGTGGCGTCGTTGGGGAAGCGCAGGGCATGCAGCAGGATCGGTGTCGAGTCCGCCACAGCGGGAAGCTGCACCTGCCAGAGTTTGGTCATCCGCCCCACCGTCGCGGGCGTCAGACGCGGGTCGTTCAACGCCACACCACTGCGCGCCGGACTATTGCCAAACATCAGCCAGTCGTTGTTTGCTGGCGTCGGGTGTTTGTGTGGGTCTTTGATCTGGTGGAAGGGATTGGAGCAGGCGGCTAGCAGCAGCGTGAGGATCACGAGTCCCAACGTCAGCAGTCGCAGCGCCCATTGTCGCTGGCGCGTCAGTTTCAGCATGATCCCGCCTTCCCGTCCTCATGGCCTTCGAAGGTGTCAACATCATGGCTGTCATCATGGCTGTCATCGTGGCTGTCATCGTTGCTGTCATCGTTGCTGTCGTTGCTGTCACAGGTGGCTCGCTCGAAGGCCTGCAGGCGCTGCATCTGACGGTGGTTGGGCGCCGCCTGCCAACGTTTGCGCTGGATCAACTGAATCGCATCATGGGCGCTCATGCCGCTGACCACCAGCGAGGCCGCCGTCAGTAGCACACTGCGCCCCACGCCGTGCTCGCAGTGAATCAGCACACGTTGCCCCTCGGCGATCTGCTGGTTCACCCAGTTCGCCCCTTCGCGCAACTGCTCCACGGTCAGTGGATAGGTGTCGGGCGTGGGCAGGTAGAGCAGTTTGATCCCTTCCGCGCCCAGCGCCCGCTCGTCATCCTTGAACTCGGCGCGTGTATCCACCACGCGCGTCACCCCCACCAGCGCCAGCCGTTGAATATCGCGGGACCGGATGCGCCCACCAACGGCCAGATGCTCTGTCACCCAACTCATGTTCAATTGATCGGGTAAAGGAATGCCGATGTCAACTGCAATGGAGGCACGGCGCGAGTTTTCAGGGAAGAGCCGCACAGCGATGCGTGTCCAGAGGCGATAGAGCACACGCAGCATGCCCGTCGCCACCCAACGCACAGCGCCACGCCGCAGGAAGCCTTTGCCGCTGAGAGGAGCCAATACCGCCGGTTCATCTGGTGGCGCCGGAGACGCTTCGGCTACCTGCGCCTCGCGCGCCAATTGATCCGGAGGAACCAGCGTTGTTTCAGATGCTGGCGATGTATCCTGCGATGGCTGTTGTTCCTGATCCGCTTCTGCCGACATGCTTACCTCCATCGCTCATACGTATCGCTCGTATCGCTCGTATCGCTCGTATCGCTCGGGTGATTGCTGCTCTGAGTTACAGCATAGGCTCACAGCATAGGCTCACAGCATAGGCTCACACAATGCGGTCGAGCGCCGCCTCGCCGTCACGCTTCAACACCCGCTCAAGCGCGGCGATGGCGCACTCCATCTGCCCGTCGTCCGGCTCACGAGTGGTCAGCCCCTGCAACGCGAGACTCGGCGTCAGCAGCCAGCGTACCACACGGAAACGATAGTTGGCGGCTCCCAGCCGCAGCAACTCATAGGCGATAGACGCAATCACCGGCACCAGCGCCACCCGCGAGAGCAAGCGCAGCAACAGCGGTGGATTGCCGAGCAGCGCAAAGACCACGATGGAGACGACCACCACAATCAGCAGGAAGCCGGTGCCACAGCGCGTATGCACGCGCGACGCCCGCCGCACATGCGCCACATCGAGTGGATCGCCTGCCTCATAGGCGTTGATGGTCTTATGCTCGGCGCCGTGATACTGGAAGACCCGCTGCACATCCGCCAGCCGCCCGATCAGATAGAGGTAGCCCAGCAGCAGCCCCAGCCGTATCAACCCCTCAATCGTCAGGTTCAGCCAGCCATCGCCCACCCAGGGACGCGCCAGCGTCACCACACCGAGTGGTAGTAAAAAGAACAATCCGATGGCTAGCCCAAACGAGAGAATCAGTGTGCCAACGAGCCGCCCGACGCCAATATTCAATGGCGCATCAGACTCCTTGATGGCGCTGGCCAAGGGCGTTGCTGAGTATGCCGCTGCTGCTGGGAGGGTTGCTGCTGGGGTAGTGGAGGTGGTGAGGTTCGTGGATGCGGCTGTTGCCCGCACATCACCTGCGGCATTGCCGCCCATCGAAGCGCCTGCGGTCGCCACGCGGGATGTTCCCGCCGTTGGAGCAGCCGCTGTTGCGGGTTGTGCTGCTGCCGGGGCCAGTTGTTCGCTCATGGCGATAGTGGCCGCGAAGAGCATCATGCGTGTT
>JBDTAI010000008.1:0-3797 GCA_039924685.1 Ktedonobacterales bacterium | reverse complement strand
GCACTTGAAGCCACCTACGCCAACCTGCGCAGCGGCGCCGATGACGATGACGTATGGTGGCCGCCGTTCGCGGGCTATACGCTCGAAGGGGAGCCGCTTGAGGCGCGGCTGCGGCGCTGTGGCTACGCCTTCCGCCATGTGAGTGAGACCTATCTCTCCACGCATGTTGAGGCGATCCTCGATCAGCTGGCGCTCACCCTCTATGCCCTCAGCACGCTGCCCCCCGCAGGCGTCACTCCCATACGGACACTGTACCAGGGTCTCTATGAACTGTCGTCGTCGTTGCAGGGCGACATCACACCACACCACATTCGCAGCGCCAGCGCGCAGCATCCCGGCCTGCTGGCAGGCATCAACCGTCTGCGCGCCCTCGATGCGCAGGGCGACACCGGCATCGAGAGTGATCTGGCCTGGGCGCAGGCGCAATACACCTATGCGCGCAACGCCTATATGCAAACGGGACAGGGCCACGCGCCGCGCATCAATGCTGGCGCCCATACCGGCGATGCTCATACCTGGGCAGCCCAGGCGGCCAACGAGTGGCGCACTGTGATTGGCTTCCTCGATCGTCTGCGCGTCTCCGCCTGACGGCCACCTGACCGCGCCCGTCTCAGATGTTTTGCCTGCTGCGCGCATCGCTGCTACAATGATCGGTGGACTGGATTGGGAACGCGCAGCATGGGGCGCTCCTACCCAGCAACATGACAACGAGCCACACCACGATTCAGGGATAGCGCAGCTATGCTGGAAGACCTTGACGAGCGAGCTTTTCTCGACGACGAACGCAACGACAACGCACCCGACGACACTCACAGCGACACTGGCGCCGCTGCCATGCAAACGGAGCTTGTCCCCATCACACCGCGTGAGTGGGTCAGCCCTGGCGTCAGTCTGGGCAAACGTATCCTGACGGGCCTGGGGGTGGCGCTGGTGGCGCTGGTCTTTTTCTTCATCGCCTGGTATGAGGGAATCTATGCCTGGGTGAGCACCGTGATCGGCATCGTGTTCATCGGCGGCTTCATTGGCTATCTGCGGGTGGTCGCGCCGACACCCTTCACGCTGCGGCTGGCTGCCGACGGCGTCACGCGCACGGATCGCGGTGGCGCCCCTGTCACGATTGCCTGGGATGGCATCGTCCGCATCAAAGAAGAGGTATTTCGCAGCGGCGTTTCGGTGAGTGTGACTGTGTATAAGCGCGTGGGCGAGCGCGGCGTCCATCGCGCCTATGTGGTCTACCGCGACGACGTGCCACACTTCGACGAACTGGTGAGCGCGCTCAGAGATGCGCTGCCAGCCAGCGCCACCTGGGTGCGCGAGAAGATTCACGAGTGATATGGCTTCGATGCTAGCACCGCTGTTACATTGCAAGCGCCACCCGCGTGTCTGTGATAGCTGGACATGTGTTGTGAGCGTGAGAAAGGGAGGGTGATTTATGGTGCTGGCATCGTGCTGTGGGCCACCACTGCCGGATGTGCATGGAGTGCTGATCTGGACGTGGGTGATGGGCGTCTGCGGATTACTCCTGACGCTCGAAGGGATCGGCTTGCTGGTGGTGGCGCATCGTCGCCAGCGGGCGCTCTCGCTGCAACGGCAAAAGCTGCCGATTGTGGCGCTGATCGGGGGAATCGTGGCGCTGGGGCTGGCGCTCGATGGCAGGCTCACGTACACCTCGCTGATCGCAACACAACCGGGGGGCAGCGAGTGGGATGGAAACTGGTATGGAAACTGGTATGCGGCGGTGGGAAGCGCCGTCACGATGTATAATACCCAGGCGCTGATCGTCGCCATCATCACGCTGGCCCTGCTTGGTCTCGGCGTGGCACGGGCGCTAATGGACGGCTGATGCAACTACAATGGGGGGTCGCGGTTTCTATAGCATAAGGGCGTCTGGTGGACGCCCGCGTACCTGTTGAAGTGATGCAATCGAGGAGGCTTCATATGTCCGATCAACCCTATACACCAAGCCTCTTCGATCTGCCCGACGAGCCGACGAAGCCCACCAAGCCACAGGCGCCAGCATCCCAGCCGCCGCAGCCGACACCGGCAGAACCGCTCACCCGCGATGGCGCGGCGCTGCTCTCAGCGCGGGTCTATGCGCTGGTGAAGGCGTGTCCCAGTGGGCGCGTCACCACCTATGGCTGGATCGGCGCCGCGCTGGGCTATCCGCGTGGGGCGCGCATGATTGGCTGGATCATGAACGAGGCGCACGAGGGTGGCATTCCAGCGCAGCGCGTGGTGAGCGCGAAGGGCGAACTGACAGGAAGCTGGGCCTTTGGGCAGCGCGGGCGCATGCGCCAGTTGCTCGAAGCCGAGGGTGTTCCCTTCGACGCTGCCGACCATATAGACATGAAACGCTACGGCTGGAATCCAGGGCGCGATCTCGCCGCCGATGAGCTACAGCGCATCCTCGATGGCGCAGATCCCGCCTCGCTGGCGGTGAGCGATCACCTACTGGCCCTGCTGCTCGATGATCCCGCCTCGCCCTTCCGCATCGCTCCCTCCACCGAGGTCTGATGACTTCTATCAGCGCACATCCACGCGGGAGAACTGGAAGACCCCGACGCCAAGCAGGATGGCGGCGAGAGCGACCATTCCCAGCCACGGCCCCCAGCTTGCGCCGTTGAGCACCGGCTGGCCATACTGGCGGAAGATCGAGAGCGAGACCAGCCAGTCAGGCAGCTTCAGGATGGACTGAAGGAAGTTCATGAAGTAAGAAATTGCCACCAGTCCGCCGATGATGCCCAGCGCGATGCCACTCGTCATCCGGCCCGCCAGCGCATACGCCAACGCCGCGGCCAGCAGTTCCAGCGGGATGATGCCAAACGACGCGGCTGCCACATTGCCGACATCCAGATTCAAGCCTGCAATCTGCGCGGCGATCAGCACGCACAGCCAGATCGCCAGCGGCGCCAGGATCAGCGTGATAAGCGTCGCGCCGAAGCGTTCGAGCGTCATGCGCCAGCGCGAGATCGGCTCACCCAGCGTGATCTCCACGCGCCCACGGTCGAGGTCCGACGACCAGGCGGTGGCCTGCGTCAACGCGAAGAAGACCGTCGCCACCGGCAGGAACGTGAACACCAGCGCTGAGATAAAGCCCGCATTGGTGGTGATGCTGGAGCCGCCGAAGAGCTTCGCCGCCTCTGGGGAGCCTGACAGTATCTTGGCAAGCTGCTGCTCCACGTTCTGCGCCAGCAGTGTCATCCAGACGGCCCAGATACCCAACCCGACGATCCACCAGAAGGTCGCGGCCCGCTGCGACGCCAGCGACCGCAGCCACACCGCGCGCATGCTCACATCACGTCCGGCTTGCGCCAGCGCCTGTTGCGGCGTCCGTTGGGGGATGATCTGCCACGAGGGCAACGCCACACCGCCAATATCGCGCCGCAGCCACAGGGCGAAACTCAGCGCCGCAAACCCAACGCCTAGCGCCAGCAGCACCAGCATCGCGCCGAAGTTCGCGCCATAGGTGGGGATCAGCGGCTTGCTGATGCTGTAGTAGTAGTAGGGTGAGATGCGCCGCAGCCACTCGCCGTTCTGGATCGTGAGGCCCGTGCCGTCCAGCAGATAGGAGAGCGCAAGGATACCACCCGCGATGCCAGCGGCGGCGCTCGCATGCCGCACACACTGCCCAATCGCTAACGCCAGCATGGCGAAGAAGAACGTGATCAGGCTCACGTTGAGGCCCATCAGCAGCGCGCCACCCACGTTCACATACGATGCGCCCAACGCCGCCTCACCAGCGAGAGCGCCCAGCGCGAGAATCAGGCCAATCAGCAGCAACGCCAGCGCCAGCGCCG
>JBDTAI010000007.1:0-3609 GCA_039924685.1 Ktedonobacterales bacterium | reverse complement strand
GTGGTCGGCGGTGATGGCACGATCCACGAAGCGGCGGGCGGCATCATCCAGGCGAATCTTCAGGCAGGCGCACAAGCGGGCGTTGGGATGCCACTCGGCATCGTTCCGGCGGGCAGCGGCAATGACTACGCCTATCGCGCGCTGCGGCTGCCACAGGATACGCTGGCGGCGCTCGATCTTGCGCTTACTGGAGCGCCGGTTGCGGTGGATGTGGGAATCGTCAACGGGCGCTACTTTGTCAATGCGCTGGGGGTAGGACTGGACGCCAACATCGCCGCCACCGCCGAACGCTACAAGCGCGTCCCCTTGCTCAATGGACAGACGCTCTACTGGACGGCAAGCCTGAGCGAACTGCTGTTGCGCTATAACCACTGCCCTGAACTGGCGATATCGCTCGATGGCGAGCCGCTGGAGCGTCGGCTCTATGCGCTGGCAGCCATCAGCCTCGGCCCGACATATGGCGGTGGGTTCGCCATCAACCCCGATGCTAGCGTGACCGACGGCCTCTTCAATCTCTGCGCGATCTGGAAGCCGTCACTGCCGCGCGCCCTACGCCTGCTGCCGATGGTAGAGCGTGGTCAGCATCTCGCCCAGCCAGAGGTGCAGCGGCGACTCGTGCGCCGGGTGGTGATGGAGGCGGCCCAGCCAATCCACGCGCACCTGGATGGCGAGGTGATCTCCGGCAGCCGCTTCGAGGCTCGCATCCTGCCTGGCGCATTGCTGGTGCGCGGCGCCCGTCCCGTATAATGACGGAATAAGGGCGCTACATCCGCTCACCCAGGTCGTCGGACAGGTCGAGCCAGCCCAGACGCTGCGCCTGCATCAACGCCTCGGCGCGTGAGGTGGCGTGCAACTTCGTCAGCAGGTTGCGCATATGGAACTCCACCGTGTTGACGCTCATGTTCAACTCCTCGGCTACCTGTCGGTTTCTGAGGCCACGCGCCACCGCCTGTAACACCTCCACCTCTTTGGGCGTCACCCTGGGGCGATCATCTTGCTCACTGGTCGCCTGGGCATCGTTCGCCACAACAAACACCTCATCGCCATGATAGATGGCACGCAGGGCGCCTACCAGTTCGTCGGGTCCAGCCGATTTCAACAGGTAGCCCTGCACACCCAGGCGACGCATGGCGCGCACATATGCTTCGTTGTCATGGCCAGTGAGGATCAGGATGCGTATCGCCGGATAGCGCCTGCGCAGGATGCGGCAGGTTTTGACGCCATCGAGGTTCGGCATAGCAATATCGAGCACGATCACATCCGGCTGCAAATACTTCGCAAGTTCTAGCGCCATCACGCCATCGTCGGCCTCACCAATCACCACAATGTCGTCCTCGTCCTCCAGAATACGGCGCGTACCGGCGCGCATGACAACATGGTCATCCACCAGCAGCGTGCGCATCGGTGGCCCAGGCGTCAACGCCCCCGATACTTCATCGCACGCTTCATTTTCCGCAGGCGGGTTCCCCTGTGGCTCCTCATTTCCGACGTGCTCCCTTTGACCGCCTGAAAGCTCTCCATCAGCCGCATCATCGCGCCCATGCGATTGATCCACAGCCGTCGCCTGATGCGCGCCCCCGCTGTAGATTGTCACCCCACGCATACACCCCGTCCCCTCGTTCCGTGCACCTGCTATTCGCCTGCCGGTATCAGTGCGCGCGTTGCTGCGCCGCCACTGATGTTACAGCCTGCAGTACCGCCGGTGTTGGCGCGCTGACACTGTCGCCCGGCCAGCTTCCATTGTCGGCATGCGCTATGTGGGTGTCAAGCGGCAATGTCACGGCGACGAGCGCGCCACCCTCGGCGCTCCGCTGGAACTGAAGTCGCGCGCCGATCTGCTCCGCCCGCTCACGCATGCCTGCCAGTCCCATGTGACCTCCGCGCAGTAGCGGCCCAAATGCAACAGGCAGGCGGATACCACTGCCATTGTCGGCGATCTCCAGCAGCAGGAAGCGCGCGCCGGTCTGATCGGGCGCTGCGCCGGGATCGTCAACGAGGCGCAATACTGCCCAGGCTGCCGTCGCCTGCCCGTGCTTGTGTGCGTTGTTGAGCGCCTCCTGTGCGATGCGATACAGGTGCAGCGCCACCTCTGGGTCAAGCCAGTCGGTGACGGCGATCAGCGCATCGTCATAGCGCGCCTCCACGCGCATCCGGGTGGCGAGGGCGCATTGCTCGGCGAGGTCATCCAGCGCGGCGACAAGCCCCAACGAGTGCAGCAACTCAGGATAGAGGCCCAGACAGAGCGCGCGCAACTTGCGTTCGGCGATGGTCGAGCGCTCCGCCAGTTGCGCCAGTTCCGTGCGCAGGCGAGCCAGCAGTGCGCTGGCATGCTCATCACTGGCATGCTCATCACTGGCATGCTCATCATGGGTGAACACTGTATCGCCGCCCACACGTGGAACGGCGTCTGGAGGTAGAGTTGGTGGAGACTGCTGCTGTGATGATGACTGTGACGATTGCGGTGGGAGCGTTTGATGCTGGAGCGCCTGTGGTTGGGCCGCCATCTGCTCAAGCGCAAGCGAGAGCCGCCGACACAGTTGCGCATGGCGGATGATATACAGCACCTCTTGCAGCGCGTCGTCGTGGAGGTCACGCGCCAGCGCCGCGCGTTGCCGTTCGTCGGCGTTCACCAGCTCGCGCAGCAGCAATTGCTGCTCGGCGCGCGCGGCGTCGCGTTGGGCGCCCGCCACCTCCGTCTGCGCCAGCGAGATACGCAGCCCCTCGACGAGTTGCGCATTGGCGAGCGCCGTCGCCGCCTGGTGCGCCAGCGTCACCAGCAATGCGCGATCATCTCGCCTGAGTGGGCTGCCAGCGCGTTTCAGCCCCAGCGCCAGCAGCGCCGCCGCCGCGCCATCCGCCCCAGGGCCGATCAACACCAGCGCCGCGCATCCCTCCCACGGGTTGAACAACAACGGTTTCTTCCAGGAGAGCGCGTGGTCCGCCAGCGAGAGCGCGGCAAGACCACGTAACACCGCCCGTCGTCCCTCATCGCTGGCATACTCGCGGCGGGCGCGTAGGTCTTCTGGCTCGATCACCTGAAGAACACGCTGATCAAGCCCCTCTGGCAGCGCGATGAACGCCAGCCCGTTGAGGTTGAGCGTCTCGATTAGTCCATCCAGCAGGCGCGTGGCAATCTCCTCACGGTCATGCGCTGAGGCCAGTTCTTCACTGAACCGCTGCACAGTCTCATCGAGCGCGTAGTAGTCGTGGTAGAGCAGGGTATCCACCAGTCGATGCAGCAGTGCGCGCAGTGGCGCATAGGTCAGCGCGACCAGGATCGCCACTCCCAGCATCAACCCCTCGCGAAGTGTGGGCGTGTTCACCGCGACGATGTGTTCGAGGGCCTGTTCAAGCAGCACACCGACGAGCGCATAGAGCGCCAGCAGGATCAGCGCCAGCAGCGCATAGACGCTCACGCGGTCAATCAGCGCGATCATGCTCACAGCGCGCCGCCGCGCCGACAGGAGGCCCACGACGAGCCGGGAGAGCAGCAGTGTCAGCAGCACCAGTGCGCCCAGCAGCAGCACCCACACCGGCTGGGCAAGCAAAGCCAGCAGTGATGCGATGTGCGCAATGAGCGTGTGCAGCAAGTTCATAGTCGGCAACCTC
>JBDTAI010000006.1:0-5082 GCA_039924685.1 Ktedonobacterales bacterium | reverse complement strand
GCAGCGGTGGCGGCGGCCAAACGCGCTTTTGCCTTGTGGCGGCTGACGCCTGCGCCCAAACGCGGCGAGATACTGTTCCGCGTGGGTCAACTGCTCGCCGAGCGCAAGGAGGAGATTGCGCGCATCCTCACCCGCGAGATGGGCAAGGTGCTGGTGGAGGCGCGTGGCGACGTGCAGGAAGGCGTGGATATGGCCTTCTATATGGCGGGCGAAGGACGAAGGCTCTTTGGCGCCGTCACGCCGTCGGAGTTGCCCAACAAGGCGGCGATGGGCGTGCGCGAGCCGCTGGGGGTGGTGGCCTGCGTCACACCCTGGAACTTCCCTGTCGCCATCCCCAGTTGGAAGACGATGGCGGCGCTAATCGCGGGCAATACCGTCGTCCTCAAGCCCGCCAGTGATACGCCGCTCTCCGCGCTGAAGCTGGCCGAAGTCTATGCCGATGCGGGCCTGCCACCGGGTGTGCTGAACGTCGTCTGCGGCACGGGGTCGGAGGTCGGCATGCCGCTGGTGGAGCATCCCGACGTGGTGGGCATCTCGTTCACCGGCTCGAATGAGGTAGGTCGCGCGGTGAATGTGGCGGCGGCGGCGCAACTCAAGCGCGTGACACTTGAGCTTGGCGGCAAGAACGCGATCATCGTGCTGGACGACGCCGATCTCGATCTGGCCGTCGAGGGCATCCTGTGGAGCGCGTTTGGCACGGCGGGACAGCGCTGCACTGCATGCAGTCGGGTGATTGTGCAGGGTGGCGCGCGGGCGGAGCTTGAACGGCGGCTGATCGAGCGCGTTGCGGCGCTACGGCTGGGCCACGGCCTCGACGAACACACCGATGTCGGCCCGCTGATCAACGCCAGCCAGGCGGAGCGCGTGCATGGCTATATGGCGGTGGCGCGCAGTGATGGGGCGACCATTGCCATTGGCGGCGAACCGGCCCGCGAAGGGCCGCTGGCGCAGGGTAATTTCTACCAACCGACGCTGCTCACCGAGGTGAAACCGGGGATGCGTGTGGCGCAGGAGGAAATCTTCGGGCCGGTGCTTTCGCTGATCGAGGTGGAGTCGCTGGAAGAGGCCATCGCGGTCAACAACGGCGTCGCGTATGGACTATCGAGTTCGATCTTTACCCAGAACATCAACGCGGCGCAGGTGGCGATGCGCGATTTGGCGACCGGCATCGTCTATGTCAACGCTGGCACCATCGGCGCTGAGATTCAGTTGCCCTTTGGCGGCGTGCGCGGCACCGGCAACGGCCACCGCGAGGCGGGCCTCGGCGCCCTCGAGTTTTTCACCGAGTGGAAGGCGATCTACATAGACTACAGCGGCAAGCTCCAGCGCGCCCAGATTGACTCGTGACCTGGCGACCCATACATGCTGGCGAACTGGCGCCAGAGCAAATTGTGGCGTCTCTTTGATGTTCGCAACGCACCTCGTGGAGTCTGCTATGGCATCCGGGCGCAATGAGTGGCGCCTATCTGACCTGTCAGAAGCAACGAATGCCGATGATGAGCGCCGCGAACAATAAAACGCCTGGGAACGTAGTTCCCAGGCGCACAAGCATCTTTGCTTTATCGTCACATCGCCTGCGTCATGCAGGCAGCTTGGCTATGGTCCGGCTAGCGCATGGCAAAGAGGCGGTTGCGCCGCTGGCCCACCAGCAGGTACAGGAACGGCCCGACCGCAGGAATGGCCCACACGGCGATCAGCCAGATGATCTTCTCACCCGACGAGAGATAATCGTTGATGATCATGATCGTCAGGAGAATATGCCCGATGATCGGAATGAAGATGCACACCAATGCAAGCATCAGCGTGACAACCCAATTCCGCTGGCGCGAAGGCGCCGACGTATTGTACTGCACAGACTCCTCCACAGAACTTGCCGGATGATACACGGCGCACTCGTACACTCCTCGGTATCATCCACAACAGGAGTACGCGCACGCCCCACGCCGGGTTGCAGGTTGGCTGGCGCGGCAGTGATCCATTGCGCGATACATACTCCGACCGGACAGTACGCTCAGAATACGCTCAGGCGAAGGACCTCACCCTGGCCACTCTTCGAGTGGAACATGGAAGGATCAGTGCAGGGCAAGTGGCTCCGCTGGACGTTTTGCCGGGTGAGCCTTTGGCATGTTGGCGCGGCGTGGCTTGCCAGCGCTCGGTGGCAGCGCAGTGTCATCGTTGGTCGTGCGCAGCGGAACCTCTTTCAGGAAGAGCGCCGCGATCAGCGAGACGACCGCCATCAACAACAGCGCCAGGAAGATGGTGTGCAATCCAGCGAGCAGGCCGTTTTGCACGGCGTTGAGGAACTGTTGATAGAGCGCAGTGCCGGCTTGTGGACCAAGCAACTGTTTGAAGGCGCTCAGGATCGCCCCCTGCGCCTCGGGGCTTACCAACACCTGCGGATCGCTCGGCACGGCATGCCCCTGCGCCGCTGCGGCGTCTAGCACACGCTTGAGTTGTGGGGTCTGGGCGCTGGCGAAGTGGGTGGCATAGAGGTTGGTGAGGATCGAGCCGAGCGCAGAGATGCCGATGGTCGAGCCAATCGAGCGCGTGAACTGCACCGACGCCGTGACCACGCCCAGCCGGTTATACGGCAGAGCGTTTTGCACGGCAATGGTGAAGGTGGGCAACACAAACCCCAGTCCCGCTCCGACAATCAGCATGTTGAAAACCACTGTGAAGGTGCTTGTGTTGCCGCCCATGCCCACTAACAACCATAACCCCAGCAAGGTAATCACCAGCCCAACCAGCGCCACAACACGATAGCGTCCTGTGCGCGAGATGAGCTGTCCACCGGCGATGTTGGTGATCACCGAACCGACCGTCAGCGGCGTGATCACTGCGCCTGCATTGGTCGCCGACTGCTTCAGAACGCCCTGCACGAACAGCGGCAGATAGATGCCAAGACCCAGCAGAATCGGCCCGATGAAGAAGCTGGCGATGGCGGCAGCGGTGAAAATCTGGCTGCCAAAGAGATCGAGTGGCAGCAGTGCGCGTGGATTGTGGCGCTCCACCAGAGCGAACGCGACGAACATCACCACGGAAAAAACGATCAGGCCGATCACCTGTACTGAAAGCCAGGGATACGTCACGCCTGCCCAGGTCAGCGCGATCAGCAATGGCGTGGTGGCGGCGATGATGGTGGCGACACCCAGCCAGTCAATCCGCTGCTTCCTGCTACGTCGTCCCGCTGATGGGAAGCCGTAGAGCAGCGTGAAGAAGGCCAGCGCTCCCACTGGCACGTTGACATAAAAGACCCAGCGCCAGCCGGGATTATCGGTGATCCAGCCGCCCAGGCTCGGTCCCAGGATCGAGGCGATGCCAAACGCGGCGGCGATCACCCCCTGCCAGCGTCCGCGATCCACTGGCGGGAACAGATCGCCAATGCTGGCAAACGCTCCAGCCTGCAACGCGCCCGCGCCAATGCCCTGACAGCCCCGGAAGATGACGAGTTGCAGCATGGTCTGGCTGGCGCCGGAGAGCATCGAACCGGCGACAAAGACGAGCAGCCCAAAGATGATGATCGGTTTGCGCCCAAACTGATCGGAGAGCTTGCCTGCGATGGGAATGACGATGGTGGCGGTCAGCAGATATGATGAGACCACCCAGGTGTAGAGCGAGAAGCCGTTGAGTTCGGCCACGATGCGCGGCAGCGCCGTGCCGACGATGGTTTGGTCGAGCGCGGCGACGATGATGGAGAGCAGCACTCCTGACAGCGCCAGCCACAACTGACGGCGGTTCAACTGCGGTGGGACCAAATCCCCGGCCGCTGTATTGCCGCCAACGCCTATCGCGGGTCCAGGCGTTGTGCCATCGGAGCCAACATCCTTCGGCGCGACAACAAACGGCTTGAGCGCGCCATCGGCGGCGCCTGATGATGCGCGGCCATTCCCTGTTCTTTGGTTTCTCTTTCGCCTGCTCATGGCGCCTGCTCCTCCTCAGCATATCTCAGCGACATGCGCTCCTCTCGCATAATGTGAGCCGTCCCCCATCTGGCACAGAAGGTGACGTCCCTGTCACAACGAACGACGCGCTGGAGAGGATGACAGGATGAGCAGGAGCGTAGGGGGAGGAGTAGACGTACATGGCGGAGCGAGTCGTGACAAGCAATGCGATGTGGCCTGTCTGGAAAGCTCTGTCAACCGAACTGGAAGGAGGCCAGTAGCGGCTGATAGACCAGATTGTTGGTGTTGTCATAGCTTGACGTGGGACTTGAAAGCTCGATGGTGTAGACCTGCGTATCGCGCACCGTCACCAGCACAACATCCTTACGCACGGCGCCATCTGCCCCCGTCACTGTGCCTGTGCGCTGTTCCCAGGTGGCGCCAGCAAATGTCTGCGCAGGCGCCGCTTGCAGCCCGCCAAGTTGCGTCGCCAGCGCATCAGCGATCTGGGCCGCGTCGGGCGCCGTCTTCTGCGGTGGGGCAGATGTGGGCATCCGGCCAACGCTGATCTGCGCCGAATCCACGCCACTGCTGTCAGTCACCAGCGCGCCATCCGACTCGGTCGTCACCTGCCAGAGCGTCGGGCGTGTGAAGTGGAAGCGATGCTGGGGATCGGCATAGACCTGTGACTTTGCCACCGGCGGACCTGCCAGCAATGCGCGCAGTTCGATTGCCCCGCCGCCCAGGAACGCCAGTACAACCAGCGTCACCAGCGCGATCAAAGGCCAGCGCCGCCAGGTGCGCTGGCGCATGGGCGGCGCCTGGGTAGGGTGCACATCTCCCCCCCCACCAACCTTCATCGAGACCCTGGCGGATGCGCCGTTGGCTGCGTCGTCGTAGACAGGCTTGCTGGCGACACCAACAGCGGCGGGGGCGGTGGATGCTGTGGCGGGGTATTCCCGCGTTTCAGGCGCAGCGCGTGGGGGCATCTGGGGGGTTCTCACCGGCTGGGTTGGCGTCTCGATTTCGCCGATGGGAGCGCCACAGGTGAAACACACGGTTGCGCCATCATCATACGCCGCGCCGCATCGCAGACAGGTTTGCCCCACCATCAGCCGCTCCTCCAGGGATGCCTGGGATGCTTGAGATTATTGCCAGGATCGTTGAACTACCTTCCCTGTATCCTACCACAGCTGTTGTG
>JBDTAI010000005.1:0-4931 GCA_039924685.1 Ktedonobacterales bacterium | reverse complement strand
TGCGCTCGATGCCAGCGATCAACGGCCTGCCCTGCGCGATAATCGCTTTGGTCGTGTCCCAGGTGAGCGATTCCTGATGCGCCTCTGGGCTGCTCCATATCTCCGTCACCCAGATCACATCAGGCTCCGTCGGCGAGGTGTTCACGATGTAGAGTTCACAACCGGCGACATCCGCCGCCGCTTGCGCCGCATCAAGCAGCAGTGCGGCCAGCGCATCACGCTGACCCGCCTGCGTCGTAAACTTAACGTACAATCCTAGCTTGCTCATGCCTACTCCCCACGTCATACATAGTCGTGCGTTTCACACTGTTTCACGTGAAACATTACGCAATGGCCGACACCCGCACGCCCTCATCCCAGTGTCCATCGGCGCGCAACAGGTAGTTGTCAATCAGCCGCGCCGGGCCAACCTTCGCCGCCACCGCCAGCAACGCGGGAGCCTGGGCCTGCGTTAGCGACTCACAGGTGGCGGGATCGCAGACAACTGCGTAATCCAGCATCGCCAGCGGCTCATCGGCGACTACCTGCGCCATCGCAGCCTGTATCCGCTGGATCGCCGTATCGCCAGATTCAGCGCCTGGTTGGTCCGCATGGAGCGTCGCATCAAACGCAGCACGCCCCGCAGCCAGCGCCCGCGAGAGCGCCGTCGCCGCTGCGCGCTGTTCGGCGTTCAGATAGGCGTTGCGGCTGCTCATCGCCAGCCCATCGGCCTCGCGCACAATCGGCAGCGCGACGATCTCCACCGGCAGATTGAGGTCAGCCACCATGCGACGGATCACGGCAAGTTGCTGGGCATCCTTCTGGCCAAAGTAGGCGCGGGTGGGGCCGACAAGCTGGAACAACTTCAAGACCACTGTCGCCACGCCGCGAAAGTGGCCGGGGCGCGTCGCCGCCTCCAGCCGTTCAGCCAGCGGCCCCGTCGGCTCCACATAGGTCGCAAAGCCGGGAGGATAAATCGCCGCCGCCTGCGGAGCGAAGACGGCGTCAACTCCGGCGCCTTCCAGCAGGGCGAGATCGCGCGGCAGATCGCGTGGATAGCGAGTGAGGTCTTCGCCGATGCCAAACTGCGTGGGGTTGACGAAGATGCTGGCGACCGCGATCTCGTTCCCGGCGCGGGCGCGTTGGGCCAGCGAGCGGTGTCCGGCGTGCAGATAGCCCATTGTCGGCGTCAAGCCTATGGTCTTGCCCTGCCAAACGCGCCGCGCTGCCACCAGTTCGTCAAGCGTCTCGATCACTCGCATCGCTTGCCCCTCCGCCCCGATAGCTACCATGCCCCGCAGCACACCAGCACAACACACGGCATTGTACCACCAACACAGGTGGCGTCCGGCATGTACATTATGTCAAGTATGCGAGGCGGCGCGGCAATGGCGCATTCCGCGCCTGACATAACGCATCATTCGTCTAAAGGGGAGACATCTTCTGCGGCGGTGTTGGCCCGCGATATGCTCCTACACGCTATGCTCTCGTAGAGCAACCCTGATACACCCTGTGGTCCGCTCTGTGTGTTCGACGCAGGCCAGACACGATAGGATAGAGGAAGGAAAGAGGGGAACCATGCGACCGCTTCGCTGGATTCGTAATGGCGCCGCGCTGGTGAGTCTGGGCGTCGCCGCTGGGGCGCTGGTTGTCACGGCGCGCTATCTGCTGGAAACACCGCAACCGCTGGAGAGCGCTCTGGCGGGGGAAGGACGCATTGATCGCGGGCATCGCGGCGACATCTACTACAATGTTGCCGGGCCGCGTGACGCGCCACCCCTGGTAATGCTGCACGACTTCTATCAGGGCGCCTCGAACTATGAGTTTCGCCGCGTCTTCCCGCGCCTCGCCAGCGCCTATCGTGTCTATGCGCCCGACTGGCTGGGCTTTGGCATGTCGGAGCATCCCGCGCTGACGTATACCGGCGAGTTCTACGCAGCGATGCTCACGGGCTTTCTACGCGACGTGGTGACGCAACCGGCGATTGTGATTGCGCATGGCAGGGCGGCGAATATCGCCGTACGCGCCGCCTCCGATACACCCACAATCTTCGAGCGGCTGATCCTGGTGTCGCCCGATACCAGCGCTGATGAGCGGCTCGATCCCACCCTCTCCCAGACACTCACCCGTGTGGCGCAACGTGTCTCGCTGGGCATCCTGCCCTATGCGCTGATCTCTGGACGCCCCCTCTTGCGGCTGACGGCCACACGGCGCACAAGTCATCCTGAGCAGAGCGCGACACAAACCGACCTCAACCACCTCTATGCCAGCGCCCACCAGTTCGGCGGCCACCATGCGCCACTCTCACTGCTGACGGGTGAGCTTGACCTGCCGATGCGCAACGCCTTTCCGCTGCTGGAGCCACCCATACTGATCGTCGCTGGCGAAGCGGATGCGCGCCATGCGCACGACGCGATGGAGGAGCTAGCGATTCTCAACCCGCACGCCGATCTCGATGTGGTCCCCGGCGCAGGCGAAAACGTCTTCGAGGACGAGCCGGGCATGTTCACCGAACTGGTGACGCGCTGGCTGGGAACGCAACTCCAACGTCAACCCTCCACCATCGGCCTGATGGCCGCACTGGAAGATGAGACGCCTGCTCTTGCTACCAACGCCGCGCCGCCAATCGTCACGACTGAAAACGTCAACACCAGCGCCGATGTGGCCACCACAGCGGATGTGGCCGACCGCGTAGGCGTTAGCTCCAGCGACAATCCACCCACGACGGCGAGTGCAGAGACAGCCACAGTCACCTTGCCAGTGACCAACGAGCCAAACGTCGAGGTGATTGACGCCGTCATCGAGTCCCCTGGCGAGGCAGAGGCGCTGACCGAGACCAGAGCGCATGGGATCGCTGAGACTGCTGCGTCGGCGCCGCCCGTGGTGGAAGAGCATCCCGACGTCCCGCTGTTTACGCCACGCGACGCCGTGCCAACGCGCCCACTCACGCGCCGCCCGTCCGCGTCACAGCCGCAGTCCAAGCCTGCGGCGCGGCGAACCACACGTCGGCTCACCGAAGACGACACCCCTGATATACGCGACACGCAGCAGTCTACCAGCCAGGGGCGCAGGCGCAGATCGTCAGCGCATCTCAACCCAGCTAAGCAGGCGGATACAACGGCGCCAACCAAACGCGCCACCAGCAGCAAGGCGGAACCACCCGCTCACCGTCGGCGTCATACACACACTGGCCACGCGTCGCATCATGGCGATGAGCCGCCGCGCGAGTGATCGCTGACCGATGCAAGGCGTACCGGACACAGGCCAGTTTCCCGCTTTCCCCATTGGTGGCGCTGGCCAACACGCGCTGTTCAAGTGACTTGCCCGTGACATACAAGCTGGGGGTAAACATATGGGCCACTGCGGTTACATACCCCAGCACGTCACGTTTCTAGGGGTGAGGGGGTGTCATAGGCGCAAGTTGGCATAGTTGCTGCGATGCACACTCCCTGCGGGCGCTTCGCGGCATCCTGTCAACAGCCTGTTGACATCACCAGGAATCAGGCGTAACACGTACCCGCAGGTGCGCTTGACAGCGTACCTTATACACCCCACACAGCATCAGACAGGATACCTGATGGGAACAATCGTCTTATGTATGCTACTCGCATGGATGCTCTGCGTTGCGTTCATGACGCTGCGTTCGCGCAGTGAAAGCGGTGAAGATCCAACTGCCAGGCCCGCCCGCCCAACGCCCCAACCACGCGGCAGCATCGGCGCAAACAGCCCAGCCAGCAACCCACTGGATGGCGTCGTAGCGTCCCTCGCACCGCTCGCCATGGGCCTGCCCGAAGACGCCGAACCATCGGCCTCGCTGCGCTAAGTCGGACCGCGCTCCAGGCCGCATCCGAATCTACACCGAATACCACGCGCATCACCACGCGCTTCACCACGCCATCCACGATCAACGGCGATCCCTGGCTGGCTGGCATACACCTCCGCTTCACGACTTCCTCACCTTCACCCGCGATGCCCCTTTGCGTTCATGTGCGACAATGCCAGCGGAAGATGCTATTCAGGCGGGCGCGATCAACGCCCGCTAACAGGTATACCAGACAGCTATACAATGGGGAGGACACGATGACGCCGCCGTTGATTGGCATTCCAGCATTTGCCACCATTCGCTCCGGATCAGGTCGGGCGATCTATGCCAACAATCAGTCGTATGCGCGGGCAGTTGCCCAGGCAGGTGGCGTCCCGCTCTTCATCCCGCCCACACCGGAACGTACCGCTGACGATGCGGCGATTGCGGCGCTCTGTGCGCGACTGGATGGCTTGCTGCTGAGTGGTGGCGCCGATATGGACCCCGCCCACTATGGCCAGCAGCCGACGCCGTTCTGTGAGCCGCCAGAGCCGGAACGCGATGCGCTGGAACTGGCGCTGACCCGCCATGCGCTGATGAGCGGGCTGCCGATGCTGGGCATCTGTCGCGGCATGCAGGCGCTCAACATCGCCTGTGGCGGAACGCTCTACCAGGATATCGCCGCCGAGCAGCCCGAAGCGCAACGCCACCCCTGGTCCGACCATCCCCGCGACTATCGCGCCCACAGTATCCGCATCGCGCCCAACACACGGCTGGCGGCGATACTTGGCGTGGAGCGGCATGAGGTGAACAGTCTGCATCATCAGGCGGTAGCGCAACCCGGCGCAGGCGTGATCATCACCGCCTGGGCCGACGATGGCATCGCCGAGGCGCTGGAACTACCTGCTCATCCCTTCGCACTCGCCGTGCAATACCACCCCGAAGAACTGGTCGCCAGCGATCCCCTCAGCCGCCGCCTCTTCGCCGCGTTCATTGCCGCCTGCCAGGAGTATGCTAGACTAAGCTAGTGGTGAGTCCTATTTGATTTTGAGGAGGGGAGTATGATGTCTCCAACCGTTCTGGATTTGGAGGTACCACATGCCCGTCCGTCGTGTGATTCGGGTGTCCGACGCCGAGCGCGAGCGGCTCA
>JBDTAI010000004.1:0-2629 GCA_039924685.1 Ktedonobacterales bacterium | reverse complement strand
CTTGCCATTCACGCTCTGTGGATAGGCGACGCCGGGCGCGGTGGTCAGCGACGTAATCGGGAGCGTCGCGGTGACAGGCGGGTTGTCGGCGGGCGCGCCTGCACGCGCCTCAGCGCCGAGTAGCAGTTGGCCGCGCAGATCGGGTGTAAGGTAGATTGGCCAGGTGGTCAGGCAGACCGTGCGCCCCGGCGTCCACTGTTGCGGCGCCAGCCACTCCTGCCCCACCAAATCCTCAAACACCAGTCGCCCGCCGTGTTGCGGCGCAAGCGTCACCACCACTGTCAGTGGCTGCGTCAGCGCGGTCAATGCCTGCCAGCAGGTGGTGATCGTTACCTCCGGCTGATCGGTATAGACCTGCGGCGGGTTTACCTCATAGGAGGTCAGTTCGAGGACGCCGCCATACGTCACCGCGACACTATGCGCGTCGGCAGGTGGAGCCCGATAGATGAAGCTATAGAACGACACTGGCAGTGTGGGAACACAACCGCCCGTTTGTGACGCGCCTGGAATGTGGCGCAGCAAGAGATAACCGTCACTTGCCCCTGCGACGGTGACGACGCACGAGTGCAACACGCCCTGCACAGCGGCAAGATAGGCGCGGGACGAGCTGAAGGGATAGTCATTGCCGGTGGTCACGTCCAGCGCCACATAGTCATCGGTCAGTGCGCCGGAGGGGAACTGGTGGATGTCGAGCCGCTGGCTCAGGTGCGGCGCCAGTGTGGCCTGTGCGCTCACCGAGGCGTCAGGCGGAATCTGCGCCAGAAACTGTTCGCCAAGCTGCGTATGCGCCGTCGTCTGCGGCCAGGCGTTGCGCAGTGTCAGGCTACGATAGGCGCGCACCACCGTTCCCTGCCCACCGATCACTAGCGCAAGCAGCACCAGCGCCGTCACCACCACCTGTGTGCGCAAGAGCCAGACAATAGCATGCGGCGCTCCACGTTCGGCGATTGTCAACCGCAACCGCGCCAGCCAGCCAGTGGCGGCGGGAACCAGCCAGACCAGCGCATCAATCGCCGCCGCGATCAGCACAGGGCCGATGTCGGTGTTGTACTGATAGAGGCCCGAATACATCAGTGGATCGGCGCTGAGGACGTTGAGCAGCACGGATGGCAGCGCGATCACCGCCACCCAGGGCGCCAGCAGCGCCAGAAAGCCGACTGGCGCCAGCAGCTTCACCAGATATGCGCGTCGCGCCGGATCGTGGGCATAGGTCGCCAGCGTGTGCAGCGGGTCATGCAGCAGCGCATCGAAGCGGCTCGTCACTGGTGAGTGGCCCAATGGACTGAAGATGCGCATCAGTAGCAGCGCCAGCCCCAGCGTCAAGCCGCCCAGCGCCACCAGCGAAAATCCCAGCCGTGGTCGCCGCTGGATCAGCGCCACAAACAGGCCGATGCCGATCACGTCCAGCGTGAGCGTCTCTTTGCAGAGCAGCAACACCACGCACGCGATCACCAGCGCGCGATAGCGACGGGTGAAGAGGAAGTAGAGCGCCCACATCAGCAGCCCCGCCGCCGCTGTTTCAGGGTGAAAGTCGTCTATGACGGCGTTGAGCAGTGGGGGATAGAGCAGATAGACGCCCGCGAAGATCACGCCCCAGGCGACGTGACGCAACCGTCGCGCCGCCAGCAGATACGCCGGAATCGCGCCAATGGCCACAGCGGCGGCCTGAAACACGAGCAGGAGTTGCACATTGGGGAAAATGACATAGAGCAGCGTGAGCGGGATCAGGATCGGCTCGAAGTGGACGCTGAAGCGCGTGACGCCGCCCAGGCAGTTCACATCGGTGACGGGATTGCAGATGGTCTGGAGCATGAAGTGGCCGTGGGCCGTGTTCCACAGCACCTGATCCATGATGCCCAGGTCTTCGGCATGGGTGCGAAAGGCGTCGTGCAGGCCAATGCAGTAGAGGCTCAGGATGACGGTATAGACCAGCGCGACGAGCGCCACAAGCCCCAAACCCCAGCGGTTCACAGTGGCGCCTACAGGCGATTTGGCGGCAGATGCGGCGATCTCGTCGGGCGTCTCGAAGGCCTCCTCATGCGCCGACACCCAGTCCCAGGCGCGACCGACTGCGCCCAGTCGCCGCGCCGCCCGCTCCAGCGGATCGCGGTGGATGCGCTGCGGATGGCCAGGGCGCCAGAACGGTGGGATGGGCAGCTTGCCGGTATCCTGCTTGCGCTGTGCTTCGGCTGCAACTGGGCGGCCTACCTCGAAGTGGATGTCCTGGAAGTGGATGTCCTGGAAGTGGATGTCCTGCTGCACGCCGTCCGCGTCCACACCATCACGCTGCTGTTCACCCACAGTTGTCCGCTCCCACCTGCCGCTCGCCAATCACTCGGGCGCCATGCCAGATTGCCCTATCGCTTACAACGATTGTAGCGAAGATTAGGGAAATTGGTATGCCGATAGCGGCAGCGGGCGGCTATCCCCGCACACCAAGCAGCAGTTCGATGGTGAGCTGATCAAGCCGCTCATAGGCGTAGCCACGCTGGCCCAGCGCGCGGCGGTCGAAGGTCGCGGCTTTGAGGGCGGTGGATTTCTCCGGCGTGTAGGCGCCCTGGTACGCGGCTACTTCGTCGGCGCCGGTCGTCTCAATCTCGTGCAGAAGCGCCTGAATCTCGGTGTCGGC
>JBDTAI010000003.1:0-22809 GCA_039924685.1 Ktedonobacterales bacterium | reverse complement strand
AGCATCGGGCGCAGCATCGGGCGCAGCATCGGGCGCAGCATCGGGCCAGAAGGGACGGAACATATACCACTGATCGGGCCGGTCGCCAATCGTCCGCTCAAAAGCGGCGTAGATACGCTGGGTGAGCGCCTGGGTGTCGGCGTCACGGTCGCCGGTCGGCGTGAAGTAGATCGGCTCGTCCAGGAAGCCGTAATAGGTCGCGGAGTAGGCCGCGTCATACCAGACATAGCCGGGAGCCACCGCCGCGCCGGTGAGCAGCGCAAGCTGCGCCACGCCGCCCGGCACAAAGCAGCGCCGCCCAAAGAACGTAACCGGCGTCCCCTCGCCCGCTGGCAGCGGGCGGTCCATCACCACAGCCACCGTGCCGTTCTGCTTCAAGACGCGCAATATCTGGCGCGGCGACTGCTCCACACGCAACACCTCCATCCCCAGTTCGCGCCGCTGCTCCTGGATCAATGTATCCATACGCGGATCGGGGAAGGAGTCTACGACGACATGCAGCGGCGTATGCGCGCCGACCAGCACGCCCGCCACATCCCAGGCGCCGAAGTGGGCAGTGGCGATCAAGAGTCCCTTGCCACGCGCGCGCGCCTCATCTATGCGCCCATATGCTCCCGGCGCGGGCGTCACGTCGCGCATGCGGGCCAGCAGCGTCACTGTGGCGGCATTGGGCAGATAGAAGAAGTCGGAGATATAGCGGCCATAGTTGCGCCACGAGCGCCGCGCCAGCCGCCGCGCACGCGGATCACCCGGCGCCACGCCGAGAATCTGCGCCATGTTGGCAATCGTCACGCGCCGCTTTGCGGCCCAGACATAATAGGCGAACACTGTGAGGGGTCCGGCGATGGCCAGCCGCAACGGGCGCGGAGTGCGGCCCGCCAGCCAGCTTGCCGCGCGAGTCAACCAGTACACCATCACAGAACCCCTTCGGAATCACATCGGTTTGTGCTGGGTGGCCAGAACGGGCGTCCGGTGGACGTCCGTACAACACTTGATTACTTGCCGGTAGGCAGATCGCCCAGCGTGGCGACAGCAGGCGTTGCATCGGCATGACCATTGGCCTTCACGACCTTCGCATCAGCCTTCGCCTCGGTTTTCACCGCACCCAGCGCGTATTCGTGGATGAACTCCTCGACCATCATGCGCGCCTGCTCATCAGTATACTGGATGGCGGGCGACTTCATGAAGTAGGCCGATGGGCCGAGCAATGCGCCGCCGATACCGGCGTTTTTGGCCAGCTTGGCGCAACGCACGGCGTCAATCACCACACCAGCGGAGTTGGGCGAATCCCAGACTTCCAGCTTGAGTTCCAGATTCAGTGGCACATCGCCAAACGTGCGCCCTTCCAGACGGATATAGGCCCACTTGCGGTCCGAGAGCCACGGCACATAGTCGCTCGGCCCAATGTGGACGTTCTCGGAGCCGATGTCGTAATCGAGTTGGCTGGTGACGGCGTTGGTCTTGGAGATTTTCTTGGATTCCAGCCGCTCGCGCTCCAGCATATTCATGAAGTCGGTGTTGCCGCCGACGTTGAGCTGCATCGTGCGTTCGAGCCGCACCCCACGCTCACGGAAGAGCCGCGCCAGTGTGCGGTGGACGATGGTGGCGCCCACCTGGCTCTTGATGTCGTCGCCGACAATCGGCAGATGGGCATCCTCGAAGCGTTTGCGCCAGTAGTCTTCGCGCCCGATGAAGACGGGGATGCAGTTGACAAAGGCGCACCCGGCCTGCAATACCTGCTCTACATACCACTTGGTGGCCGTCTCGCTGCCCACCGGCAGATAGTTGATCACTACATCGGCCCCGCTGTCGCGCAGGATACGCGTAATGTCAGCCGTGGGGCCGGGAGCCTTTGTGATCACCTGCGAGAGATACTTGCCCAGACCGTCGTGGGTCATGCCGCGCGCCACCTTCACGCCAGTTGCGGGTACGCTGGCGAACTTGTAGGTGTTGTTCTGGCCTGAGAAGATCGCCTCATTGAGATCCTTACCCACCTTCTCAGCGTCCACATCAATCGCAGCGCAGAACTCGATATCGCTGACATGCAAGCCACCCAGATTGACGTGCATCAACCCTGGAATGAAGTCGTCGTCGCTGGCGTTGCGATAATACTCAACGCCCTGCACCAGCGATGAGGCGCAGTTGCCAACGCCAATGATCGCCACACGCACTTTGTCTTTGCCCAATCTGTCACTCCTCTTTCATTGGAAACGATTGTGGATAGTTGGTTACGGTTGACTACGGTCTGGATTGGCCAGCGGGTAAACTCGCGCCTTTGGGCCGGTAGCCACAACGCCTGCCTGCGCAGACTGGGAACGACGGGATGGATTGCCTGTGTGCAATCCATCCGCTGATGGCTGCCATACCTACCACGGGTCGGATGTTCCCGGCGCCGGTTGCGCGGGCATCGCTTTGGGGCGGCGCGCACGGCTGCGCCTGGGGAGCAATCCGGGAACACCGGCGATACCGCCACTCGTATCAGGCGCCGCTGCTGATGCTCTATCGGCGCCTTCACCCTGCGTTCCCGGCTCCAGAACTTTGCCTAGCAGGCGCAGGCAGAAGCGGTAGCGCGTGAGATCGAGCGCGCAATAGACCTCGCGCCCGATGCGCGTTGTCCGCACCAGCCCGGTGCGGCGCAATGCCCCCAGGTGCCATGAGATCAACGGCTGGCTGACAGCAAGCAACTCGGCAAGATCGGTGACATTCACCTCGCGGGCGCTATCGCCGCTGGCTCCGGTCGCGGCGAGCACATGCACGATGTTCAGGCGCACCTCGTCGCCCAGCGCCCGCAGCATCTTACGCAGCTCGACATAGTTCTGCCAGCCCTCACGGCTGGCGATATTCTCCGCCGCGCCGATGTCTGCGCCATTGCTGTCGTTCTCGTCACGCATGCGCCACTGCCCTGCCTTCATGTACATCTAACTGCGTCCATCTGTCGCCGCCACATGCCGCGTCTCGTCTGCGGATATATAAAGCGACGCCATATAAACATCGCTTTATATATTAAACAAGAGCGCAGGGTTTCGTCAAGGGGAGACCGCGAACCGAGGGAGAAGGCGTGTTCACCAATACTGCTCTTGTAGACACCCATGCTATGGTAAGCAAGGTTGCATATGGACCACTGGCCGCAGACGAAGAAGTGGTAGATATGCGCCATCTGGATGCCTCGCGCTTCATGCTGCCGTTAGGTGAATCCGAAGCGGTAGGCTCACCGTATCGCACCAACCTGCTCGCCCCCTGGAACAGAGGGCAATACCTGCCCATGCGCTTTAGTGATGGCCCAGTGGCCGCCGGGCCACACCAGACACTCACGCTCACCCCTTGAACACGCCGCATGCCAATGGATCAACTCTTGTTTCATAACGTGATTGGGTCATCCGCATTTTGCCCTGCGGGGTTACCCGTGGCCCTCAGGCCACGAACTCGCCCCACCAGCCAGCTCGCCCAGGGGATGACCTGATCAATGCTCTGTGCAACGCTTGGTGTGCAAACCCTACACGCGAGCACAAACTTGTGCTACAATCTCGCCTGACTTCCCTGTTGCGCTGCTTGCAGCCTCAACGCCGCCTCCTTTCCAGCCGCAGATCGCCGCTACAGCGCGTTTCCAGACTGCGCCGCATCGCCTGCCTTCAGCGCACGCCCGATTGTTGCCCGATATTCATCGTCCGACACGCACAGCACAACGCACCTTTCAGCAGCCGCCATCATCCGCCGGTTCAGCGAACACACACAACCATACATGCTCTTCGCGTCGAGACGGCTGTTCGAGGCCATCACGAGCAGATTGCATAACCGACGTCGTCTTTGTAGCGCGTCCCGTGTAGTTTCGCAGTTTGAGCGCGCATCGTCTCTCCGTCATCGGACAGGTATCAGCAGGGCGCCGCTGCCTGCATGATGATACTGGCCCCCTGCGGCCCGATGTCGCCTGGTCCCCGTTCCTGGATTGTTCGTGGAAAGGGCAAGCGATGAAGCAAGCTATTCATGTTACGGTGAATGGAGTGGAACACGCCAGCGAGGTTGAGCCACGTCTGCTGCTGGTGCAGTATCTGCGCGAGGCGCTCGACCTGACCGGCACGCACATTGGCTGCGATACCGGCCAGTGCGGCGCCTGCACGGTGATGGTCAACGGCCAGCCGATCAAGAGTTGCATGATGCTGGCAGTGCAGGCCAATGGCGCGCAGGTGCAGACCGTCGAAGGGCTGGCGACCAACGGCAAGTATCATCCCATGCAACAGGCGTTCTGGGATTTGCATGGCCTGCAATGCGGCTTCTGTACCCCCGGCATGATGGTCGCCGCCGTCGGATTGCTCCAGCGCAACTCCAACCCCACCGATGAGGAGATACGCGAGCAGCTCGAGGGCAACCTCTGTCGCTGCACCGGCTACCAGAACATCGTGGCCGCCGTGCAGAGCGCCGCCGCTGCGATGCGCGGCGAGAGCCAGCCCGTCGGTGTGGGCGCCAACTCCGCCAGCGGCGGTGGTACTCAGAGCTAGAAGGGAGCGCGCAATGTCTGTTACACGCCTCTTTGGCGCCTCCGTCAAGCGCCGCGAGGACCCACGCCTGATCACCGGGCAGGGCATGTATACTGATGACTTCAAGCTGCCCGGCATGGTTCACATGGTCGTGTTGCGCAGCCCCTACGCCCATGCGCGCATCAAGAGCATTGATGTCTCGCAGGCAAAGGCGATGCGCGGCGTGGTCGCAGTCTACACTGGCGCCGACCTGGCAGGCAAGCTCAACCCGATCCCCTGCGCCTGGCTGATCCCCGACTCCGACCTGAAAACCGTGGCGTATCCGGCGCTGGCGACCGATACCGTGCGCTACACCGGCGACGGCGTGGCGATTGTGGTGGCGGATGACCCCTTTATCGCCCACGACGCGCTGAACCTGATCCAGGTGGACTACGAGCCGCTGCCCGTCGTCACCAACCAGGCGCAGGCGATGGCGCAGGGCGCGGCGCTGGTGCATGACGACGCTCCCGGCAATCTCGCCTTCCACTGGAAGTTCGCCAACGGCAATGCCGACGCCGCCCTGCAAAACGCCGAGGTGAAGCTCAAACAGACCTTTACACAGCAACGCCTGGTTCCAAACGCGATGGAGCCGCGCTCCGCTGTGGCAAACTGGACGCCCGGCGCCGACGAACTGACGCTCTATAACACTTCACAGAATCCGCATATTGTGCGCTTCCTGCTCTCGGTGACCAGCGGCATCCCTGAGCACAAGATTCGTGTGATCGCGCGCGACGTAGGCGGCGGATTCGGCAGCAAGATTCCCTTCTATCCCGGCGAGGCGCTGGCGACCTTCGCCTCACGCGAGCTAGGGCGACCCGTCAAATGGACCGAGGAGCGGCGCGAGAACTTCCTCGCCACCATCCACGGACGCGACGAGATCCTCACGGCGGAGCTTGGCGCCAAACGCGACGGCACGATGACCGGCCTGCGCGTGACGAACTGGGCCAACATGGGCGCCTATCTCTCCACTGCCGCTCCCGGCGTGCCGACGTGGCTCTTCGCGCTGATCGTCCCCGGCTGCTACACGATTCAGGACTACGCCTGCGATGTGTACGGCGTCTTCACCAACACCACGCCAACTGACGCCTATCGCGGCGCCGGTCGCCCCGAAGCCGCCTATCTGATGGAACGCATGGTCGATCTGCTGGCCGCTGAACTGGGCATGGATCCGGTGGAGGTGCGGCGCAAGAACTTCATCCCCGCCGATGCCTTCCCCTACACCAGCGGCGGCACGCTCGCCTATGATAGTGGCGACTATGACAAGACGCTCGATCTGGCGCTCCAGATGGTGGACTACACCAGTCTGCGCCAGCAACAGCAACAGGCACGCCAGCAGGGGCGCTACATCGGCATCGGCCTCTCGACCTATGTAGAGGTTTGTGGTCTGGCGCCCTCAAAGGCAGCGGGCGCGATGGGCTTCCAGGGTGGCCTGTGGGAGCCTGCCACCGTGCGTGTGCTGCCCACCGGCAAGGTCGTAGTGCTGACAGGCACCAATCCCCACGGCCAGGGCGAAGAGACCACCTTTGCGCAGCTGGTGGGCGAAGAACTGGGTGTGCCGGTCGAAGATGTTGACGTGATCCACGGCGACACCGGCATGATCCCGATGGGCTGGGGGACGTATGGCAGCCGCACCACAGCGGTTGGCGGCACGGCGATCATCAAGGCGACCTATAAGGTGATCGAGAAGGCCAAGAAACTCGCCGCGCACCTGCTCGAAGCCAACCCGCAGGACATCACACACGATCATGGGCGCTACTACGTGCAGGGCAGCCCCGGCAAGGCGCTCACGATCCAGGACATCGCGCTGCAAGCCAACGTCGCCTGGAACCTGCCCGACGGCATGGACCCCGGCCTGGAGGAGAACCAGTTCTACGATCCCACCAACTTCACCTTCCCCTTCGGCGCGCACATCTGTGTGGTCGAGGTGGACCCCGAAACCGGCGAAACCAAGTTCCTGCGCTATGTCGCGGTGGATGACGTGGGCCGCGTGATCAACCCGATGATCGTGGATGGGCAGGTGCATGGCGGCATCGCCCAGGGCATCGGCCAGGCGCTCTACGAGCATGCGATCTACGACGAGAGCGGCAACCTGATCACCGGCAGTATGCTGGATTACGCCGTGCCGAACGCGACGCAGATTCCCCACATGGAGACGGCGCGCACCGAGACACCGTGCCCACACAACATCACCGGCATCAAGGGCGTTGGCGAGACGGGAACCATCGCATCGAGTCAGGCGGTGGTCAACGCGGTGGTAGATGCGCTCTCGCCCTTCGGCATTCGCCATATTGACATGCCGCTGACGCCGGAGCGTGTCTGGCGGGCCATCGAGGCGGCCAAAGCCGCGCAAGCCAGTCAGTCCGGTCAGTCCGGTCAGTCGGCGGGACAGTAGAAAGGGGGCAGGCGAGATGTATTCGGCTGATTTTGCGTATCAGGCGCCGACCTCACTGCGCGAGGCGCTGACGTTGCTGGCAAGCGGCGACGGTTCGGCGAAGGCGCTGGCCGGTGGGCAGAGCCTGATCCCTCTGATGAAGCTGCGGCTTGCCGATCCCGGCACACTGGTGGACCTGGGCAATGTGCCAGAGCTACGCGGTGTGCGTGAGGAAGGCAATGAGTTAGTGATCGGCGCAACCACCACCTACTTCCAGGCGATTGACTCACCACCAGTGCAGCGGCGCTGCCCGCTGATCGTCCAGGCGCTGCGGCAGGTGGGCGATCCCCAGGTGCGCGCGCGTGGCACGATTGGTGGCAGCCTGGCGCACGCCGATCCGGCAGGCGATCTGCCTGCCGTGGCGCTGGCGCTGGGCGCGACGATGCACGCCATCGGGCCGCAGGGCGAGCGCGACATCCCGGCGCTCGACTTCTTCACCGATATGCTGACCACGGCACTCACCCCCGCAGAGTTGCTGATGAACGTGCGCTTCCCGGCGACCGATCAACCCAACACCGGAACGGCGTATCTGAAGCATCGGCATCCGGCGAGCGGCTATGCGGTGGTCGGCGTGGCGGCGCTGGTGCGGCTTGATGGCGCGGGGAACTGCGCTGAGGCGCGCATCGGCATCACAGGCGCAGGTTCGCATGCCACGCGGGCGGAGAGTGTGGAGCAGGCGCTGGCAGGCCGACCACTCGATGCGGCATCAGTAGAGGCGGCGTGCGCCACCGCAGCCAACGGGCTTGATCTGTTGAGCGATCCATACGCCTCCGCAGAGTTCCGCGCCCACCTGACGCGCACGCTGGCCAAGCGCGCGATCCTTCAGGCGGCGCAGGCGGCGCATGGGTAGCGTCAGGTAGTGTAGGCCAACGACCTCACCCCAACCCCTCTCCCGCTCTGGGAGAGGGGTTTTTTCGTGTTCTGTGAATCTTTGGTGATGCTATTACAGGCGTGGATAGAGGGAATAGTACGTTTTGCCCTCAGCGATTGCCCGCCCGGCTTCGGCGGCAAGTCGCTCAAGTGTCTCCTGGCCCTGTGGGCTACTGATGATGGCATCCCATGCGCGTTCTTCTTCCTGCTCCGCCAGCCACTCGTGGATGCGCCGCGCCAGATCACGCTGCGCCGCTTCCGGCTGCTGACCAGCCTGCTCGAAGACTGCGTTCAGGTCGTCAACCATAGCCCACTCCTTTCTGCACTAGAGCCTTGTTCAGCAATATCGCATAAGGCGAGAACCACGGTGTAGGGGGCATTCGGTGAACGCCCGCTGTGGATAGGTTCAAACGATGATTAGTGCAGCGCGCCATGCAGGAAGGAGCCGAGGCCGTTGAGGATGAACTGGATCGCAACCGCCGCCAACAGCATACCCAGCACCCGCGAGAGCACGAGTGTGCCGCTGGTTCCGATGCGCTTCTGAATCGTCATGCTGACGCGCATTGTGAGCCAGCATGCAGCAAGTGTGATCACGGCGGCAATCGCCACCAGCGCCTGGTTGATCAGCTGGTTACCCGCCTGATTGACCAGCAGGATGATGGTGGTGATCGCGCCCGGCCCGGCGATCAGCGGAATCGCCAGCGGAAAGACGCTGACATCCTCGCGGGTGCGCGCCTCGCGCGCCTCGCGCGGCGTCTCGCGTGCGCCGGAGGGTCGCCCAAAGAGCATATCAATCGCCACCAGAAAGAGCAGCGCTCCGCCCGCAATGCTGAAGGCATCCGCCGTGACGCCCAGGTACGCGAAGATGAACTGACCAAGCACCCCAAACACGGCGATCACCCCTGCCGCGATGATTGTCGCCCGCGTGATGACACGGACACGCTCGCGTGGGGTCAGGCCCGCGATCAGGCCAACCGTGATCGGCGCCAGCCCTATCGGGTCCACAATGGTGAGCATCGCCACCAGCGCCTTGATGAAGAAGAAACCCATACTTTAGTATGGTAACACATCAGGCATCAGCAGTTTGTGGCGCAATTGCCTCGATAAACCGCCGTGTACTCCAATCAGGAATCGCCAGCCAGACATGATGCGCTACGTCATACTCTACGACGCCCGCTACTTCCATCTCTTCATCATAGACAATGATGCGTTCACCTGTGTGAAGAAGTGGCAGTTCGTCACCTTGCCATGTTCCTTCTTGCCCAAGTTCGATGCGTTGATTGTCATAGCGCATCAGTGAGTTGAAATCCACCGGAATACGTTGCATATTATCTCTCCTTGCTGCTCACTGCGTACCCTCATGGTTCAAGGAGCAGGAGACGGGTTTGGCATACGCTGGAAGGCTGCGCTTATGGCGACAGCGGCATCACGAGGCAGGGTGCGTAGCATAATCCCGTTAGCGTCGTACAACACGGTCAAGGTATGGTGAAACCCTGTGCCAGGCGTTTTAACCAGACGAACACGATAGCCCAGGTGTTGTACTGCCGCTTGAAGGGTGTCCAGCGTGGCGTAGCTGATCTGAGCATTGGGAAATCGTCCTGCGGCGGCAAGCTCTTCCACGGTCTTGCCTGCTGCGCTTTGCACACTGAAGCCAAACACTCCTCGTGCCCTGGTGTGTTCAGTGTAACCGCGTATGAGGTAATCAACTGACGCGGCGCCTGCACGCACAACCCAGACAGGATGCGCGAATGGCGTCATCGTTTCACCTCATGAAGTACGGAAAACGCAACGACTTATACGCTGACGGGGTTTAGCCGTCAGCTTGACGTACATAAAGATCTGTGGTATTATAAGCCATCGGTCAGCAACTGCTGGCCACGCAGCAATAGCCGACGCGCTCCGAACAAGCGCGTCGGCCTGTTTTTAGAAAGGAAGTGGACTATGTCCACCAACCGCCGTCTCAAGAGGCGACCTACTCCGCCCGATTGGAAGATGATCGCCTTAGTGATGACAGCTATTGTGGTTCTGTTTGTGCTGGCCGCACTACACACACGGCTGACTATCACCTTCAGTTTGGATGGCTCCGCTCTGGTCGCACTGGCTTTCAGTCGGCTGTAGCAGAACAGGATGGGGTAGCTCTGGACAACTGCCTCCATCTCTTGACAAACACAAAGAAATTGTATCACATTCTCACAACTTTGCAAGTCATTCTCCAAGCCATTCTCATTGAAGGCAATTTTGACATCTCTCGGTTCTGAGGCAAACTCGCAAGTATTTGCGGCAAATGAGTGAAAGTTGGAAATTGATTACCTCCCCAATTGGGGTCGAAGCCTTTACGGTATACTACGCAAGGAGAGTAGCACACATTATAGGGCATAGCGCGAACAGGAAGGTGGGCAGGGCGACATGGCGGACCAGCTTCAGCAGGGAGAGCAGGCGCACACGACAACGACACGAAGCGATACAGAGCCGATGCGTCAGCCACCCGCCGCGCTGGCAGCCACCGAGGAGGCGCTGCTGGCCACACTGCCCATCCCAGTCGAGCGGCATGAGGTGATGGTGAACGGGATGCGACTACACTACCTGACCTGCGGCGAAGGGGAGGGCGAGCCGTTGCTGCTGTTGCATGGTCGGGGCAGCGCAGCGGCGCTCTTTGCGCCGATTCTGCCACAACTCGCGGCGCAGCGGCGGGTGATTGCGCTCGATCTGCCCGGCTGGGGACTCTCCGACAAGCCGCCGTTTCAAGGCCACACGGCGCAGGACGCGCTGAATATCTGGATGGGCGGCGCGCTGGGGCTGCTGGATGCGCTGGGGTTGGATCGCGTGGACGTGCTGGGCCACTCGATGGGCGGCTTCACCGCGCTGGGCCTCGCGCTCGATCACCCCGACCGCGTTCACCGCCTGCTGCTGGTGGATTCTGGTGGCCTCGGTCGCAACGCCCAGTTCGACGTGCGGCTCTACTTCTGGCTCAAGCCGGAGCGGCTCAACCGCCTGTTCGGGCCGAAGTTCCTGCGCTATGCGCTGCGCCGCGACAACCCACATGGGATGGCGACCAGCGGCCCGCTCTTCGACTTCCTCTACGCCGTGATGTCGCAGACCAGCGTGATCGCCAGTGGCGGTCGCGCCTTCGACGCCTGGGTGGACATTGGGGGCGTGCATATGAACTTTCTCGACCGGCTCAAGGAACTGGAGACGCCGACGCTGCTACTCTGGGGCGAGCGCGACATCATCGTGCGCTATAGCGATGCGCTGGTCGCCACGCGTCATATGCCGCATGCACGGCTGGTGGCCTTCACTGGCTGCGGCCACTCGCCCTTCTGGGAGCGTCCCGACGACTTCGCCCGCGTCGCGCAGGTCTGGCTCAACGGCGGTGGCGCCCCTTCGCGGGTATGAACGTGATATGCTGATGCGCAATGACGCAGCACAGTAATTCGGAGGACTGGAAGATATGGCGCCGCAAACATCCCGCGTGATTACCGAGACCAATCTGCCGCTGCCGCGCTTCGGCGTGGGCAAGGTGCGCGACACGTATGATCTGGGCGACCGCCTGCTGATGGTGGCGACGGACCGCATCTCGGCCTTCGACTGTATCCTGCCCAATGGCATCCCCGACAAAGGGCGTGTGCTCACGCAGATCTCGGCCTTCTGGTTCGACCGCATGCGCGACCTGATCCCCAACCACCTGATCAGCGTGGATGTGAGTGATCTGCCCGCCGCCGTGCAAGACCAGGCCGACTGGCTGGCCGGACGCTTCATGCTCGTCAGGAAGGCACGGCGGCTCGACTATGAATGTGTGGTGAGGGGCTATCTGGCGGGCAGCGGCTGGGCCGACTATCAGCGCACCGGCGCCGTCTGCGGCGTGCGGCTGCCAGCGGGATTGCGCCAGGCCGACGAACTGCCGGAGCCGATCTTCACCCCCGCCACCAAAGCCGAATCGGGCCATGACGAAAACATCTCGCTCGAAGAGGTCAAGAACGCCATCGGCGAGGACTTGGGACAGGCGCTGGCCGACGCCAGCATCGCCATCTACAAAGCCGCCGCCGCCTATGCGCTTGATAAGGGCATTCTCATTGCTGACACCAAGATGGAGTTCGGCCTGCTCGGCGATGAGTTGATCCTGATTGATGAACTGCTCACCCCCGACTCGTCGCGCTTCTGGGCGGTCGGTGAGTATGCCCCTGGTGGCTCGCCCCCCAGCTTCGACAAGCAGTATGTGCGTGACTGGCTCGAAGGCTCCGGCTGGAACAAGCGGCCACCCGCGCCCCAGTTGCCACCCGATGTGGTGGCAGGCACGGCCAGCCGCTACCGCGAAGCCTATGAGTGGCTTACCGGCCACACGCTCGACGGCTGATCGGCGCTAGCAAGCGAAATGTCGCTTCTTAGCTATCACACAGCCATATGGCATTTTGCTGTTGGGACCTGTGGTGAGTGTCCCTGCCTGGAAGTACCGCCCTGCTATGCTGGGCGCTGCGCGCCGTGCTATACTCGCTTCAATGCGAACATGGCGCCGCAGTCCGGTGGATAGGGCAGACTGTGGTATCCTATCGCCATCACCACGCACGGCATCGGGCAACCCAGGTTCGTACCGGATTTCATCGCTGGTTTCATCCCTGTCTTCTTCGTTCACACGGGCTATCGCTGGCGGCGCCCTGATCCATCTGCATCCAGAGTATCCAGAGATGGTCATGGCGCATAACAATAGCCCCTCATCGTCGTTTCAACAATAACCACAGTAACGGACGCGCTCCGTTTCCTGCGAGGTGAGACGCCGGGCATTCCCTCTACAGCGTGGTGAGGCATAACCTTTGCGGTCTCGCTTCACCGGCGCCCCCTGCCAGAGAAATGAATTCTCCGACAGCGACGCTCCTGGCGCTGCCTGGGAAATACCCCATCGGGCGGCGCACACGCGGGAGGGGGTAGATTGATGCGCACTGTTCTCTGTTAGCCCTTCTCTGCGCGATTGCAGGAAAGCTGGCGGCTCACAGGCGCGCATCGGGCGGAGCAGCGTCCTGGGAGGGCATCATGAATGCAGTCGGCACGGGGTACGGAAGCCCAACCGAACACGATACGGGCATCGCACGCGCGTTGCTGGCGTATGCGACCCAAGGGGGCGCACTGCTAGGCGCGCATCGCTGGGCGGAGAATCCGCTGACGCTGACGCATGTGCGCTGGCAGGGCGTCAACGGCGAGATCGGCGAGGCGTTCCGCCCACCAGAACGCGATTATGAGATTGACGCCACCGAGCGTGAAGTCTGGGTGGAGGTCGCCGTCCTCTGCGCGCCGGATGGCTTCGGTCAATCCGGCCAGACGGCCCCCTGGTCGCCCATCCACCTGGATCGGGCGCAGGCGCATACACTGGCGCAGCGGGTGCAGCAGGCCAAAGCGAACAAACAATCGGCGCAGATGGCAGCGCAGTTGAATCAGATGAACCAGATAAGTCAAGGGGGAGCCATGCGGCCCGGCTCACTGCCTGGCTACATCCCACCGCACCTCTCTGGGCAGCCCTCAAACTATCCCTACGATGTGTTCGGCGCTCAAGGGGCGCCACCGTCACAGCCACTCAACACGCAGCCACTCAACACGTATCCCGGCTCGCCGCAACAGATGCAGCAGATGCAACAGGCGTCGCAATACTTCCCTATGGAGCCGCAAGCATCAGCGCCACCCAGACCCTCGTTTGCGCCCGCCAGCAGCGCACTGACCTCACGCCCCTCAATGCCCGCGATTGTGGATGCGCTGCCCAGCCTTGGCGAGCAGAACAGCGCCAACAATGCCAACAGTTCGGTCGGCGGCTGGCAACGCGGCGCGCTCGAATCTACCGCAGAGGTGAGCGTGCTGGTGTGCATCGAGATTGAGATGCCTGTGCTGATTCCCGGCGCCGCCAGCGATTACACCCGCGACTTCGCCCGCGACGTGACCACCCATTTCAGCCGGGCGGCGCGCTCACTGCCCCAGACCCGCGAACAGCGCGGCTGGATGCGCGGCGGACGTATCGTGTTGGCGGCGCGGCTGGGCATGGCGCATGGCAATCGCCAGCCCACCCGTGTGGAGATGGAGCACGGCGCGATGGCGCTCTCTGATGCGCTGGCGCACCGTACACTGCCCTATAGCCGACTGACCTTCGCCGACCCCACTGAGTGGGCGCAGGGAACGCCGCTACCCAACGTCGGGTAAGCGCCGTCGGATAGACGTCACCTCACCGCATGCCGCCACGCCATCTGCTGATCGATCTGGCGTGGCGGCAGCGCATCGTGTGACGCCGTAGCGCTAACTGACGCGGTATACGACGCTGGAACCAGCGCACGTGCTGGCATGTGCATCAACCCATATGCAGCTTGAGCAGCAGAATACGCCGCACTGATGGATCGAGCCGCGCTCTGGTGAGGCGGCCACTGGTGAGCGCCTGGTGGATGGCATTCACCGTCTGGGCCATCATCTGCCAGTGCATTGGCCCCACCAGCAGATCATCGCCCACCACGAGCGCCAGCACACCCGCCTCACCCATGCTATAGGTGTCAATGATGCCTTTCATATAGAGCGCATCGGTCATAACCACGCCTTGAAGCCCCCGGGTCGTGACGCAGCACACCATTGATGATCGTCGGCGAGAGTTCAGCAGGCAGGCGTGGATCGAGCGCGGGCATCAGCAGTCACGAACAATCACTGACCTGAACAATTACTGTCGCGAGCAATCATTGAATTGGCCCAGAACGTGCTAAGGGTATACCGCCGGCCATACCATCCACACCATCCACACCAGCCACGACAGCCACCTGTGCAGGCAGAAGCAGCATTCACAGATGAGGTATATGTGACATCGTTCGAACAGTGGGCTCAGGCAGGGGAGCTACCGTCATTGGACCAACTCGTTCAGCAACAGGTGCAGCAAGAACAGCACGAGCATCTGGCGCGCTGCGTGGCTCTCACCCAGGAGCGGCGCGGGCATGGCGCCAGCACCAGCGTCTACTATCTGGGACGCGCGCTGGTGACACAGGGGTTGCGCGTGTTGCTGGTGGACCTGACGGGCAGACATACCCGCCTGCAATCATTGATGGCGCACGGTCCGGCGAAGAACCTCGGCCTGTGGACGCCACCCGTTCCGCGCCCTGAAAAGCTGGCCGGCGTGCTGGCGCAGGCGCAACGCCAGACACGCGGCAAGGTGGATGTATTGCTGCTCGAAGCCGATGCAGCCTGGCTGGAACGCGCCGGAGGGGTGCATGTGGTGGACTACACGCTGATGCTGGTTGAGCCAAGCGCACAGGGCCAGGAGGCGGCGGACCACATCGCGCATCGCCTGGGCGATCAGTTGCCGCCCTATGGTCGGGTCGGCGTTGTCTTCGGTCGGGCCGACGTCAGCGCCCTCGAGAATCTGCCCGACCGCACCGAGAATCGCCATCTGCCGATCCTGGGCGCCTATCCCGCCGACTATCTGCTGGCGGCGGGCGACGACTATTCACTCAAAGGCGGCGAACCCTCCTGGCCACATGATAACTACCTGACGGCAATGCTCCGGCTGGCCCGCCAACTCGCGCGCGCTGTGCCACTTTTTCGCCTGACATCCGGCGTGCCAGCAACTGCTGACCGACCCGCCACACCGCACCCCACGCCATCCATTGCAGATGCAGGCGGCGACGATCACCCCAACGCATAACGGCGTCAGATAACTCCAGACAACGCCAGACACCATCTATCTGACGGCGCCGTATAATCCCCTCTCATAGGTATGTGGCGACGCTGCCCCCGGTGGCCTACGCCCAAAGGCGACATAGAGGATGTCGGAGTTGGCATAACTCCCTTGCGCAAACTCATCGTGCGCCAGCGCCAGCGCCGCCGCATAGCGATCTTCTGTGACAATGCCCGCCGCCAGCAGCGCATCACGAAACACCGTCTCATAGGCGCCCAGTGCCTGCGCCTGCCACAAACGTCGCTCACGACTGGGCGTGCGGTCCGGAAAAGCTGGTATGGCGCGCTCTGTCACCTGCTCCAGCCCCGCCCCTTGCAACAGCAAACGGAGCTTCGGCCCCATGTCAGG
Organism: Ktedonobacterales bacterium; assembly: GCA_039924685.1. Taxonomy (GTDB): domain Bacteria; phylum Chloroflexota; class Ktedonobacteria; order Ktedonobacterales; family JADMIN01; genus JBDTAI01. The sequence goes on along the minus strand of JBDTAI010000003.1, from coordinate 6,965 downwards.
ATCAAGGCCACGTTCACGGCACAGGCGCGCTGTCCATGCGCTCATACGCTGGTAGCCAGGTCCAGGATCAAAGATTTCTTCGGCTGGCTCCGCGCATTCGACCCAGCCACCCGGACGGGTCACGCGCACCAGTTCGCGCAGGATGTTTGGCCAGCGCTGCGCCTGAAGGTCATCGAACAGCAGTTGCTGATGCACATAATCGAAGGTTGCATCGGGGAATGGCAGCGGCTGAAGCAGATCCGCCGCTACAAACGCAACATTCGTGGCATGCAATCCCTGTGAGGCGAGCAGAGGCGCGATATTGTCCGGCGGCACAAGGTCAAGCCCGACCACCTGCGCCATCGGGAACTCAAGCGCCATCTCGACAACCCAGCGTCCCGTGCCGCAGCCAGCATCCAGGATAGCCCCAGGCGCCTGAAGCGGCGCCTGATGATTGCCACCAAGCACCTTGCGCACGATGAAATGCTGGAAATCAAGGAAGTTATCAGCCGCAGCGTCTTTTGGCCCGATATAAGATGATCCCTCGATATAGCGCCGCCCCCGAATCCAGCGAAACCGCTGACGTGGCGCTGATCGCGCAGTGGTCGGGCTTGATGCTGCTTGCTGAGACACAGTTGAATCCGTGTGTTGTTTTCGTCGCCACCACATTGGCGCCCTCCTTGTGGCGCGTGACCAGCCACCACAGCAAGTATGCTGCTCCATTGGCCAGTTGACGCCGGAACCGCTCAACCGTGTTGGAACCCACCCGTTCTAGGACTCCGCTTGCCTCATTATAGCAGATAGCGTCAGCTACGTCTATCGCGCTGGCGCTATCTTGTCCGTTGCTCACCATGTACTTGCCGTCACCATCTGACTCAAGGGCTAAGAAGCTGACGTTCTTCGTGCTATGGCTCAAGAAGATTTGGGCAGATGCCGCCTACTGCAGCGAGGAACTGGTGGAGTGGAGCCAGCGACAGAGCGATGGCTGGAACCTCGTAACCCATGCGCGTAGACCATTGCAAGCGGGTACCAACCAGCCCTGCCGTCCGGCTGCATCACGGTCGAGGGCGTGAAACAGGCGAAGCGTGATGCAAACAGAGGACGAAAGTGACGCATGTTGACATCGCAGAAAATGCCCACTCGGACCAGGCCGCTCTCGCATCGCATCTTGCTGGTCGTGGGCTTTGGCGCTCTAGCCATTGTGCTCACCGCAGTGGTTGGAGGCATCTGGACCGCACTGCTCAGCATCAATCTGGCGGTGACTCCTGCAATCCCCTGGGCGGTCGTGGTGATGGCCCTGCTCCTTTGGCTGCTGTGGCGCTACCTCGGCGGCGCCGGGTGGCCGCACAGCACGGCGGAGGCGCGACGTCAGTCCTTGCGCGCACGGCGCGTTCCGGGTCGAGTCTTTCTGTGGGCGGTGGTAGCTGGTTTGCTCACAATCGTGGCCCTCGCTGGTTTGTGGATCGTCTTGTTCCAGTTCGCACACCTACCTGGGCGGGCGCTGCCAGACTACTCCAGGTATCCGCTCGTCACCATCGCCCTCGCACTGGTGATGGCCTCGCTGGTCGGCGCGGTTACAGAGGAAGCCGCGTTCCGAGGGTATTTTCAAGGCATCCTAGAAGAACCAGTTGGTGGGATGGCCGCCATCCTCATCACCGCCCTTGTGATGGCGCCGGAGCACGCACTAACGCAGGGGTTCATATGGCCCATTCTGCTCTTCTACCTCGTCGTGGACGTGATGTTGGGCGCGACAGCCTTTCTCACGCAGTCGATCCTGCCGGGCATTGTGACGCATGGCATCGGCCTGCTGGTCTTCTTCACCCTCGTGTGGCCGGGCGACGTGATCCGACAAGTCGTCTGGGGAGGCTCCACGGAACAGTGGTTCTGGCTCCACGGCGCACAAACGCTCGTCTTCGCCGTCTTGGCCACCCTTGCCTTCATCCGCCTCGCGCGGATCAGCAGGCAACCGCAAGGCGCGTAGTGCGCGAGGCGGCCGCTGTGGCCCCGTGGTCACGTGCGCTGCTAGCAAATGAGCCGTAGTCTCTGGATGACGAGAGGGATGAGATAGGACGAGATCGTACCGCATGACGCTCAATCGGGCGTATCTCACGCTACCTCATACACCGCACGCTCATACCTCGCAGCCAGCCGCGCATAGACATCTACTTTGTCAAGCATGCTCTAAGAAAGCTTCATTGCTGGGTGGTCGAACGGACCTTCGCCTGGTTCTCGCACAATCGGCGGCGCCGTCATTCGGCCGGCGACCTACAAGGTCGCCGGCTCACCTCACGATCACTGCGGTACGTTTAGCATACCCTGTGCTCGGTCAGTGTTCCATACGTATGCCCGACCGCCCACACATTCCTCGCCGAGTCCGCCGAGATGCCCTCCAGTTGCGGATACGAGCTTCCCGGGTTGGGGCTAGCGACCACATGCCACTTTGCCCCATCCCAGCGCTCGATCAGCGGCTGGAAGTTACCGTCACTGTTGGTTGCGCTCCCCACGACCCAGACATCGTTGGCCGCGACCGCCGCCAGTCCCAGATAGATAGGGCTGGTCCCTACCTGCGGGCTGGGCGCTACCTGCCACTGCTTCCCGTTCCAGTGCTCCAGGAGCGCGTGTCCGGTCGTCGTGACATCGTCGCCCGCCGCCCACACATCCTTTGCCGAAATGGCCGCCACCGCGCGCAGCTCGCCGCCTGAATTGGGGCTTGGACTCGGCGTCACCTGCCACTGCTTCCCGTTCCAGTGCTCGATCAACGTCCGCCCGCTGGCCGTGACGCCATTTCCGACCGCCCACACATCCCTGGGCGAGATCGCCGCCACGCCTTCCAGGTGGTTATTGCTCGCGCCTGGGTTGGCGCTTGGCGTCACCTGCCACTGCTTCCCGTTCCAGTGCTCGATCAACGTCTGGTCAATGTACGAAGACGTGGTCTGGAACCCGACCGCCCACACATCCCTGGGCGAGATCGCCGCCACGCTCAACAGTTCATTGTTCACTGCCCCCGGATTGGCGCCCGGCGCCACCTGCCAGGTCGTGCCGTTCCAGTGCTCGATCAGCGTCTGCGTAGTTCCAGTCATCGTAGCCTGGAATCCGACCGCCCACGCATCCCTGGCCGAGGTCGCCGCCACAGCCGACAGGCTGTTGTAGACTGCGCTCGGGCTGGGACTGCTCACGATCTGCCACTGCTTCCCGTTCCACTGCTCGATCAGCGTCTGGCCGACGGTGTGCTGGCTGCCAGCGGTCCCCACCGCCCACACATCGTTCGCCGAGATCGCCGCCACACCTGATAGGCCATCGGACACTCCTCCGCTCACGTTCGGGCTGGGCACGATGCTCCATCTCCCGCACGACGCCGGAATCGCCGCTCTCTGATGTGCCGTCAACATTCTTGCGCTCGTAGGCGCGGCCTGAGCCCGCAAACTGCCGAACGTTACCACAGCCGCAAGCGCCGCCACCGCGCACAAACACGCGGCGAGCTTGAATACACGCATGGCGCCAATCTCCTCCCGAGAATCCTACGCATCGACTATCCGGCAGCCGGCGCCCACTCGCGGTCGCTTGACCGACGGCGAGCAACACCGCACCTGGACAGGGATGCAGAACATGGGCGGCGCACGGCGGCCGCCCGCGCCGCTGTCGAGATCGAGTCCGCGCTCTCTCCCAAGTGAGTAGTCGCTCCACCTATGGAATCTGTGACTTCGCGTTGTCATGGCAGGCAGTTACACCGGCGACGAACCTGGCGCGCAGTGGCGCGTCGTGCTCTATGTCGATGAGCAGGGAACACCAGACCAGCAGCAGGCGACGCATCTCAGATACCACCTGCGTCAGTCGTGTTGTTGTCTGAGTGTTTTCCGGTGTTCACGACGCTGGGTCAGGCATAGATGCTACAATCCCCAATGGCTTGCGGTTGGCGCGTCCCCTATGGCGCGCCACAGGAACCTCACGAACACCACCAACGACAAAGGAGCCTTCCAGCTATGGCGATTCCCCCGGGCGAGGCGCATAGTATTACCCTACCCATCGTCTTCATCCTCGACTGTGATAATACCCTGCTCGATAACGATACCCTCAAGGCCGATATGGACCGGCGGCTGGGCGAGCAGTTTGGCGAGGAGACGCGGGCGCGCTTCTGGGCGGTCTATGAAGCGGTGCGCGAAGAGACTGGCACGGTGGACCTGCCGCTGACCTTCGAGCGCCTGCGCCCCAGCTTGCCCGATGAGCAGACCTTCGAGCAGTTGCGCGCCGTCATCATGGATTATCCCTTCGAGACGCAGCTCTACCCCAACACACTGGCGACCCTGCGCCATCTGCACGCCATCGGCCTACCGGTGATCGTCTCAGATGGCGATAGTTCCTACCAGCCGCGCAAGATTGACCGCAGCGGGCTAGCCGATGCGGTGGACAACCAGGTGATCATCTACATCCACAAAGAGGAGCATCTCGCCGAGATACAGACACGCTGGCCCGCCTCCTTCTATGTGCTGGTAGACGACAAGCCACGCATCCTCGCCGAGACCAAGCGCCTGCGCCCGGACAGGTTCGTCACTGTGCTGGTGCGGCAAGGCCACTATGCCAGCGCGGGATCAGAGGGGCCATATACACCCACACCCGACATTATCCTCGATAGCATCGGCGAATTGCGGCAACTTGACGTGACGACGCTCGAGCGCCATCTTGCGCGGTGAAGTGCGACATGTTCCACTATTCATTGCGCTCGTTTCATTGCGCTCGTTTCATTGCGCTCATTTGATCGTATACGTATCTGGGTTGAATGGACGACGTCTGCCGGCAGGCGTCAGAAGCCATAGGAAGAACGATCCAGCCGGGTGAAGTGAACAACGCGCTTGTGTTTCTGGTGGGGTTCTTTGGCTATCTGCCCTTTGCAGCCGTGCTGTTTCTCGCGCTCTAGTGGCTGCCCGCCCGCATACACGGCTCCTGGCGCTACCAGTTGTTCGCCACGCTGTTTGCGCTGGTCATCAGCCTTGCGTTTGGCGTGGCGCTGGCCTGGATAACCCACTACAGCGCCGTGGCAGGTTCCAGCAGTTCGGATGGGACGATTTCATTTGCTGGCAATGGCGCGCTGCTCTTTCTGCTCACGCTGCTGTTGGGCGTTGGGGTAATGGAAGTGGTGGCAGCGGTGAAACGCGCATGGATCGCGCTGGCGGTCATTCCGCTGGCAATGGTCAGCGCGTTCGTCTGGTTTGTCACGTTGTGGGGAATCATGACGCCGGGAACAGTCCATCTTGCCGGTCTCGCCACCTGCTTTGTTCGCTAGGCGGCGCCTATGCTGCGCTCCTACTTCGGCAGCGCGAGCAGGCCAAGATGCAGCTTCACCAGCAGGATGCGCCGCACGGAGTCATCTATGCGCGACCTGGGAAGCTGGCCGCTCTCGACGGCGTTGCGCAGCACGGCGATGGCCTCATCGGTGGACTGGATCGAGTAGGTGCTGCAAATGATGTCGTTGCCTGCCTCGATGGCGTAGAGGATGATTTGGTCGAAGGAGTAGTGCTCGGAGAGCGCCTTCATATAGATGCCGTCGGTAACGATCACCCCGTCGAAGCCCAGTTGCTGCCGCAGGATGCCCGTCAGCACCGGATACGAGAGCGAGGCCGGACGCGTCGCGTCCACCGCCGTCAGCACCACATGCGTAGACATCACCATCTGCACCTGCCCGGTGGCGATCAGTGATTTATATGGCGCCCAGTCTATGTTTTGCAGGTCGGGCAGGCTGCGGTTGAGATTATAGAGTTGCTGATGGGGGTCCACCGGCACATCGCCCAGGCCGGGGAAGTGTTTGAGCGCCCCAACCACCTGGCCGCTCTGCTGCAAGCCTTGCAGATAGGCGCCCGCCATCTTCGTCACCTCGCCCGGCGTGCTGCCAAAGGTGCGACCGCCGAGGTCGCCGCCAGTGGTGTTCATCACATCCACCACCGGCGCAAGGTTGACGTTGATACCCAGGCTGGTGAGCGCCTGCGCATCCTGCTGGCCGCGCTGCGTCGCATAGTGGGGATCATTGGTTGCGCCGATCTGTGAGGCCGAGGGCAGCGGACCATCTACCCCCAGCAGCCGGTTGACGCCGCCGCCCTCCTGATCAGTCGCAATCATGAGTGGTATCTTCGCCTGCGCCTGCATCGCCTGATCGAGCTGCTGCACCTGAGCGCCCTTATCGCCACCCTTGATGTTGAAGGCGTAGAGGATCGCCGAGCCAACATGATCCTGCTCGATCTGATAGGCAAGCGCCGGATCCATCTGTGTCTCGTTGAAGCCGATCATGATCATCTGGCCGATCTCTTCGTCGAGCGACATATGGGCGATCAGGTTGTTGACATAGGCTAGTTCAGCCTTGCGACGTAGCTGCGTCGCCAGCGCAACAGCGTTGGCAGTGGGCGTGCGCGCCGGGGCGGCGCCAACGTAGGGCAGATTGGGAAGCAGCGCCGTCAGCGGCTCACCGGTGGGCGCGAAGACATAGAGCAGCGGCACGGCGACGACGACGATCAGCAGCGTCGTCAAGAGGGATGCCAACATGCGCCCTCGCCAGTCTGGTCGGCGTCCAGCGGCGGCTGGCGTTCCCACTTGCTCTTGTGCTGCTCCCGGCGCGGCGCCACTGCCTGTGCTTCTCATCGCACTTCCCCCCATCGTTCCCCTGCGACCACAACGACCATAAGGCGTCTAGCGCACTGCTTCTATCACGCTCCACCACGCGATATTGCAACACACCACTACCAACGGCATCCCCCACTCGCCAGAGACGAACGCCCATCCGGCAGGTAACTCGCTTGACGCCTACTGTGAAGCACGGTACTCTTAGTAATAGAGTGATACCAAGTGGCACATGCGCCGACATGCGGGGCAGCGCTGAGGAAGGGATCAGGCGTGGCGACAGACACGGCGCCAGAAAAACCAGCCAACACCGCGCCTCCCGACGATGCCACGCAGGCGACGGATGCGACGGATACCCACCCCACCGGCACAGTTGACACCCC
>JBDTAI010000002.1:0-2927 GCA_039924685.1 Ktedonobacterales bacterium | reverse complement strand
GTCATGACTGCCGACCAGTACACGACTGGATACTGCGGGTCGAACCCTGGATTGACGAAGGGCTGCCACGTGGCCGCCGCATCGCTGGGCTGGATGCGATACACGCCAAAGGCGCTTACCTGGCCTTTGGGACCATGTTGGGCTATGACGAACACCGAGCCGTCGGGCGCTAGTGTGATGACATTGCCACCACCGACCACATAGCCATGTTCCGCCCCTGCCAACGCGGGTAACTTGCGCCATGTCGCGCCACCATCCGCGCTCCACCAGCAGGTGGTGATGGTGGCGCCGGAGGTATAGCTGGCGGTTTCGTCATTTGCAATTGAGAGCGCATAGTAACTCTGACCGTTCGCGGCGCGCGCGAAGTAGGGGATCGTTCCGGGGAAGGTGACGCGGTTCCATGTGGCGCCAGCATCGGTCGAACGCCAGAATGGGCCGCCTGTGGCCTGGCCGCTATTGTTGCCGACGTAGAGCGTATTGCCCATGCGCGTAAAGTAGGTGATGGGCGAGTTCGCTGTGGCAAGCGCGTTCGCCAGCGGGCGCCAACTCGCGCCGCCGTCGTCGCTGTAGTACAACGTATCTGGCGGATTCCCGATGCCCTCTGGGGTGGCATTGACGATCACGCGGGAGCCAACAACCTCCAGGCGTCGCACAATGGCGCTATAGGTAATAGGTAACGGGTTGAGCTTCTGCCAGGAGGCGCCCCCATTCTGGCTGTGCCATATCACTTCATTGTCTGCATTGTTCTGTAGACTCACTTGCGTGGCAAACACATCACTGGCGTTTCCCTGATCCACAAAGACGGTAGCGCACCAGGTGAAATGCGCACCCGCCAGCCGCTGCCAGGAGGCTCCGCCATCCTGTGTGGCATAGAGGACTGTCGAGCCGCCCACGCCGCCACCGCACGCATAGCCGATCTGTGGGTTGGAGGGCGCAAACGCATAGCCCGAAGGGCCTTGCTGAGAAAGCAGTGTGGATGGAGTGTCTGTTACTTCGCCTCCATCTACTATCAGCGGGCTGGGAGTGGTGTTCCATGCAGGAGTCCATGTGGCGGAAAAGCTGGTTGGTCCTGGTGTGGAAACGGCGGTTGGTGTTGGCTGTGTGAGACGCGTCGCCGTTGCCTTTGGCGCGCCGCCAGCCGTTTTTCCGCTTGGCGCGCCGCAGGCCACCAGCAGGCATGCCAGCAGTGCTACCAGCAGCGCGGAGCAGTGTGGAGAGAGACGAGAAATGAGACGGCGCATGGACTCCTCCGGTCGTGATGTGGTCAGTTGAGGTCACTTGTGTATCGTCCGTCGTGTAGTCTGCCCTGAAGATCGTCAGAAGCCGCAAAGTGTGACACAGCAGTTTCCGGTGATTTCGGGTGATCAATTAGGAACACGACGGCAAGTGACGCAACGTAACGCACAGCAGAGCCGGAGGCGCCTGCCTCACACGTGCCTTACACGTTGGCGAGGCGCTGCCAGACGAAGAGGGCGATGTTGTCCACCGCGTCGAGATTTTCGGGTGTCAGGTCTTCTTCGTTCACATGTATGCCATAGGCCTCTTCGAGGAACAGCACAATCTCCAGCACGCCTGTGGCGTCCACCACATCCTGCTCCACCAGCGGCGCTGTGTCGTCGAGCGTCCTGGCGCCATCGCCATCGAAGAGAAAGTTTACCTGGATGTATTCATGAATCTGCTGGCGGATCACGTCGAGTGTCAAAACGTCGGCGGTGACTTCACTCATCTGTCTCTCCTTCTGGCTTTCGCGCTGGCTTTCGCGGTCGTGACGAATTGGGCCGAATGGTGGTGATACTATAGCCCACAGCAGGCGTATGAGTACAGTCCGTTCCCCCAAATGGATGAGCAAACAAGTGGGCAAGCAAGTGGGCAAACAAGTGGGCAAGAAAGGGGCGAGCGACGCCGACGGACGAGCTTGTCCCGGTGTGCGAGAGGATGGGATCAGGGTATAGTGGGGACACAGGTAAAGAATCCCCTCTCCTCCTGTCAGGAGGAGAGGGGATCGGGCGCGACTATCGCTGGCGGGGTGGCAGGCCGCCGCTATCAAGATCGGGGAATGGCTCCGGCCAGATATCGGGGTCGTTGGCGTCATCGGGTTGGCCCATGTGCCCGGTTTGATCGAAGGTATTGGGTTGCGTGGGGAAGCGTGGTAAGATGCGCCCGCCTTGCGCTGGTTGCGCGGACGTTTCGGGTTGTCCCATCTGTGTGCGCAGCCACTCTGGCAGTTGCGACTGCAACTCTTCAGGCGAGAGGCTCTGTGGTTGCTGGGGCGCGCGCCCGGACGCTTCGAGTTGTGGCGCCTGCCAGCCAGGCGTGTTGCCCGACAGATTGTTGGAGAGCGGAGCGCGCGGCATGCCTTGCATGCGCTGCATTGGGGGATTGGGCATGCCAAGGCTTCCCATCCCTTGTGGCCCTTGCGGCGGCATCGAGATTGGCGGAACGTCCATTTGCCCCATCGGCCCTATTTGCCCCATGTGGCCACCCCCATAGCCGCCACCACTAAAGCGCGCCAGAATGCGCTGTAATGGCTCGATCACTTCGTCGGTTGGGGCGCCGCTGGGGGCTGGCCAGATGGGCGCGCGACCAGCCAGCAGCGCGCGTAGCGCCTCGCCCAGCCGATGGGTCTCCTCCACGGTGCGCCGCAACTGGAACTCAGCCTGCGCCAGACGACTCAGCCGTCCGATGAGGTTGTTGAGGCTGCTGCCGATCTGCCAGAGCATCATATTGGCGATCTGCGGCACACGCGCATTGAAATTGCCGTTCGCCAGTTGCACATGGACCGACAGCAGATCACGCACACCCTGTTCCAGTTCGCGGTTGCGCTCGATCTCGCGGCGTTCCAGTTCGGCAAGCTCCTCGGCGCGGTCGGCGCGTCGCAGCGCATCGAGTGAGCTACGCACCCAGAGATAGGCCACCACGGCGACGAT
>JBDTAI010000001.1:0-4487 GCA_039924685.1 Ktedonobacterales bacterium | reverse complement strand
AGTATCCCCCGCATGGGAGAAAATAACCTCCGAACAACTGCAAGAAAGTGGGAAACTCCATGAGTCCAGTGATATGCAGACGCTACCTGTCGGCTTTTACCATTTTGCTCAGCATTGGCGCATTGTTGCTCAGCGGATGTGGCGCCCCACGCTCCGGCGCTGGTGGCCCCCCTCCCGGACTGGGCGGTCCTCCACGGGGAGGCGCAGCTACCACATCGCCCAGTGGGAGCACCGGAGCCAGCGGAGCGAGCAACACCAACGGGGGTGCGGTGAACCTGACGGCGCTGCCGCTTGGTGATGGGCATGTCAGTTCGTCGGCCCAGGTCGGCTATGTCTTCTCCTGCCAGACTTCGTTCTCCAATCGTGGCGGCGCCTACATGAATGGCCCATGGATTACGGGGTTCGCCTGGAACGCGACAGCCAAGATCAGCGTGCAGGGCGCCATCACCTGGCCGCAGGCCAACTACTCGGTGAAGGTCGTCGGCGGCCAGCGCATCATCACGACCAACGACCTGCCAGTTCACTTCACCACCGGCATATTCCCCATCAGTTCGAGCGATCCGGCGTTCGCCTATGATCGCAACCCCAATACCATCCGGGCGCAATCGCTCACCTACACCCTTCCGGCGAATCCCACTGTGGCGGCGGCGCCCTCGTGTGTAAACATGGGGCCAATTGGCGTGCTGGCGGATGGCGTGGCGCTCTTCAACGCGCTGGATGCTGGGGGCCGCGACGCAGTGGCGCATGAGGTGCTCGATAGCTGCGGAGGCCACCCTGATATGAGCAGCGAATACCACCACCACGATATTCCGCCATGTCTGCTGGCGACCGCCAAGGGAACCTCCACGCTGGTCGGCTACGCAAAGGATGGCTTCGGCATCTATGTCGAACGCGACGCGCAGGGCAACCTGCCAACCAACGCCGACCTCGACGGCTGCCACGGGCGCGTCAGCACGATTCTCTGGGATGGCCACGAGGTCAGCATGTTCCACTACGTAGCGACGGCGGAGTACCCCTACACTGTTGGCTGCTATATGGGAACGTCGGTCCAGTGAGTCTGGTACGCTGAACGCGATCAGCCGCCGAGACTCCATCCGTTGGCGTCGCCGCTGAGCGAGATCGTGCCCGCTGTGCTGACGCGATAGACCTGCGCGCCTAGCACGGCCTCGGCATCGCTATCCGGCGCCCAGGGATCGCCGGTCTCGATGGTTTTGCCCGACACTTTGGGCGCATTAGTGATGATCACCACACGCGGATGCGCCAGCACGTCACCCAGCGGTCCGCTGAGGTCGAGCGCCGCGCCCTGGGGCAGCGCCAGTTCCACCACATCCGCCGCCAACGGCTCGCCGGAACCGGCCAGCGCATCCAGCGCATAGGCGTCGGCGGCGCCCAGGAATAATACCCGCAAGCCGGGCGTGTCCAGCCGTAGGATCAGGTCGTCGCTGACGGTACTAGCCCCTCCGTTGGGGGGATAGAGCTGCTGGGGCGGAGCCAGCGCGGTGAGCGTCGTCTGATTGTCGAGATGGAGGATGTCGTCCTGCCGCACGAGCGTATGGCTGGCCTCGGCGCGTCGCATGGCATCCAGCCAGGCAATATACTCGACGGTGGGGTGCAGCATGCCAGGATCCACGGCCTGTCCAATAGTGAAGTGGCTGGCTGCATCCTCAAGTCCTCGCGTCATACCGGATCGTGGATCGGTGAGCGCCACCAGATCGATCTTGCGCTGCCAGAAGGGCAGTTCACCACCAAGCGCCGCTTCGAGCGCGGGGCCGGATGGACCCCCATCAATCAGCGCGACGACGCCCGATGGCAGCCGCAGCACCGTCGCCTCGCCGCCCGGCCCAACGCTGAGAAAGTCGAGATGAGCGACACGTTCAGCCGCCAGCGCAGGCAGTGTCGCGCCGCAGGAGCCAAGCAGCGCCAGCGCCAGCACAGCGATCAGCGCCATCCGCCCTAGCGGCGCATGCGTGACAGGTGTGGCACGCGCACCCATCGTAGCGGGTTGCGCAGGAACGGGACGCCGCAGTCGCAGCCGACGCGCCAGCCGGGGAATACCCACATACGCGGCGATCAGCGTGCCATAGTAGAGTAGAACGCCCAGCGCGGCCAGCAGCGCAGGCGCATTGGTCACGGCAAGTGCGGCCAGTGGCAGCCCGGCGCAGAGGGTGATCACGGCATCCACGAACCAGAGCAGCGGCCAGACGATCCACGCCGCGAGCAGCGCCAGCACGCCGACGACAGCAGCCAGCGGACCCGTGAGCGCGCCCGCCAGCGTGGCCAGTAGCGCCAACAGTCCGCCCAGCACGAGCAGCGGCGCCAGCAGCGGGACCGTCAGCAAATTCGCCAGCGGCGCGATCAGCGAGATTTCGTGGAAGGTCAGCGCCAGCACGGGCAGCGTAGCGATCTGCGCCGCCAGCGTCGTCGCCAGCAGCTCCGCGATGGTTCCAGCGCCGGTTCTGCGCCACAGTGGCCCAAACCACCTCAGCAGCCATGAGCGAATCGGCGGGACAAGCAGCGGCAGGCCGAAGGTCGCCAGCGCCGTCAGTTGAAAGCCTGCGTCATAGATCAGCAGCGGCTCATACAGGGTCATCAGCAGCACAGCCAGCGCCAACGCGGTGAAGACGTTGTAGACCCGACCCAGCGCAGGGGCCAGCGCCAGCAGTGCGCCCATGATTGCCGCGCGGATCGCCGCCGGTCCGCCACCGCCGAGCGCCGCATAGGTCGTCACTGCGCAGAGCGCGGCGAACGTGCCGGGCCAGCGTCCCAGCCGCCGCGCCGCCCGACTTGCTAGCTCCGCCAGCACGGCGACCTTCAGCCCGGCGGGAACGACGAGGTGGATCGTGCCGGTGGCGGTGAAAAGCGGCAGCCGCGCCCGCAGTGTTGGCGACTTCAGCCCCAGCAGAATGCCGATCAGCAGCGCCGCCTCAGGTTCCGGTAACGTGCGCTGGATGGCGCCTGCGAGCGCAACTCGCGCCGCAAAGAGCCATGTTAGCAGCGGATTGCCGCCATCGCGCGAGAGGATGCTGGCGCGGGCGGAGGGCATGCGCGCCACCACGCCGGGCGGCGCATAACCACTGATCGGCTGGAGCTTGCCGGTGAGCTGCACGGTGTCGCCATAGGCGGGAGCGAACCAGTCGTCGGGGCCATAGACCGTCGCCTCGACGCGCCCGCTGGCCGATGTCCATGTCGAGCCACCATTGTAACTCAGCAACGTGACCTGCACAGTGAGGAACCTGTAGCCGTCGCGCACATCCGGCTCCTCGACTACATCTCCCTGTAGCTGATATGAGTAACCCGTGGCGTCGCGCCCGACAGAGAGCGGATCGCGCGCAGGATCGCTCCATGCCGCCCGCGCGGCGCCCAGCGCCAGCCAGAGTAGCAACAGTCCCGCGATCAGCACCCAGCGTCCGATTAGTCGCGCCGAAATAGGTCGCAGCCAGCGCCGGATTGCCCAGCCAACTCCTACCACGAACACGCCACCCACGCTGATGATCAGCCAGGTGAGCGGATCGATCAATGCGAAGATTCCCATTGCGCTGAAGGCGATGCCTGCCAGCCAGGCCGCTACCAGCGCCACCAGCAGATAGCCGCCAAACAGCGGGCGACTGATCGTCGCAGCTACCCCGGTCGTCTTGATTGCTGGCGTTGTCATGCGCAGTCTCGCCCTCTACCACTGCTAACAGACACTCTCGGCCTTGAGGCTGTTGAACAACTTACATTGGGTACTGGACCGCAGGCGCTGGTTCACGGCCTGAAGGTCACGGGTAATCAAGCTGGGCGCCATGATATGTATTCGCTCAAGGTATCAAACACTATAGGGCTTGAGTGCAGGGGGCATCTTCACCATTACAGGTGACATCAGGCAAAGTGTAGCAGAAACTGGCGGCGTTGCAAGTGGCAGTTTTCAGGGTAGTTGCGGCGAGACAAACCATCTCCAGCCCGCTCAGGCGGGCTTCGCGGCGCGTAGCGCCCAGAGGGGTGGCTTCAGTCGCTGGCCGCGCCGTACGACGGAGTTGGCAACTCAGATTAGTTCAGGCTGGGGGGATGGAATCCGTTCTGCTTGTCACAGACGTGCGTACCCTGCATTGGGCGCCCGCAGAAGGGGCAGCGGGGACGCCCGCCCGCCAGCACCGCATTGATATGCGCGATTAGCCGGGTCGCCTGGCTGCGCGAGATGATCGTCGTGAACAGCGGCTCACTATCCTCACGGACTGTGAGGACGTCTTCCTCTTCAATCAACTCCAAGGGCGCGGCGCGCACGAGAATCCGGTCGTTGTCCTCGTCATAGCCGATCTGCATCTGGCCGACGGGGAAATCGAGATCGGGCGCAACAGGGAAATCGTCGGGGGCGCCAGGGACGGGATCGGGATTGGCCTGAGCCTCGGCGCGGAGGGTGACCACACCCGACACCTGCGACAGCAACTGCTCGAACGCTGTGGAGAGCGCGTCCATCTGCTCACGTTCGAGCCAGAGGCTGGCCGTGCCAC